>CAZGBP010000007.1:0-65840 GCA_964524035.1 uncultured Bifidobacteriaceae bacterium | reverse complement strand
GGCAGACAACGCACAGATGGCGGAGCATGAAATTCCCGCTATCGACCTCGTGATTGTAGACCTTTATCCGTTTGAAGAAACACTGGCTGCAACAAATGAAGAAGCAACTGTTATCGAAAAGATTGATATCGGCGGTATATCCCTTATCCGGGCTGCAGCCAAAAATTTTAATGATGTACTGATTTGCGCTTCACGTACCGATTATCCGGAATTGCTCCACGTGCTGCAATCCGGTAATGGTGTCACAAACAAGGCACAGCGGCAACTGTTTGCCACGCGTGCTTTTAATGTGACTTCCCATTACGACTGCGCTATCTTCAACTATTTTAACAGCGATCATCAGGTAACAGCTTTTAAGAAAAGCATTACAGAAAGCAAGGTGCTGCGCTATGGCGAAAACCCCCATCAGCAGGGTATTTACTACGGCAACCTCGATGCCGTTTTCCACCAGTTGCATGGAAAAGAGATTTCTTACAATAACCTGGTGGATATTGACGCGGCAATGAACCTGATTGCTGAATTTCAATTGCCGGCCTGTGCCATTATCAAACATACTAACCCCTGTGGCATTGCTGAAGCTGATAATTTGTCAGCGGCCTGGAGCCGGGCATTGGCCGGAGATCCCGTTTCCGCTTTCGGTGGCGTCATTGCCCTCAACCGGAACCTGGACCGTACTGTTGCCGAAGAAATCAACGGGATATTTTTTGAAGTGATTATTGCACCGGGATATGATGACGAAGCCTTACAGGTGTTGAAACAAAAGAAAAACAGGATCATCCTTCTTCAGAAAAAGCAGGATACCGGCAGCCGGATGTTCAAAAGCCTGTTGAATGGTGTGGTGGAACAAAACAAGGATATGGAACTGGCTACTCCTTCCACTTTAAAAACAGTAACCAATGCCGCACCAACCCCTGCGCAGATTGCTGATATGCTCTTTGCAGAAAAATGTGTGAAGCACCTTAAATCAAATACCATCGTGTTGGCACGAGACAGGCAGTTGGTTGGCATGGGTTGCGGACAAACGTCCAGGATAGACGCGCTCAGACAGGCGATAAGCAAAGCAAAGGAATTCGGATTTGAACTGCGGGGAACCGTAATGGCATCTGATGCCTTTTTCCCATTCAGCGATTGTGTCGAAATTGCCAATGCGGAAGGTATTGCGGCAATTCTTCAGCCCGGTGGTTCTGTGCGCGACCAGGATTCCATTGACGCTTGCAATACGTTTGGAATACCCATGGTGTTTTCGGGATTAAGGCACTTCAGGCATTAACTATGCAATAGTAAATCTATTGGACAATAATGGAATGAATAAGGCTCCAGGTTTCCCAGGTATTGTCAGCAATCAGAATTTCACGCCTGATTAATCCATAGCCGGGTGCAGAATAAAAACGAACCAGTTTCCCGTCATACAACTCTGAAGAAGAATCAATGCGCTCATACACATCAGGGTACTTCTTCCTGTAAACCCTGAAAGTATCCATCCGGTTGCAATAACCGGTATCAATACAGGTTGCTGTAGAAAACAAGGTATCGGGTGCATTGCCTTCGTTTGAAACAAGCAGTGGCTGGCTTACCTTAACCCATGAAACATAATCAAGATCATAAAAGGAACTCCTGGAATAGGTGTAAAAACTTTCTTCATAGTTGGCGATAACCTGCATGTCCTTGCAGGATTCAAATAAAGTGTCAATCCTGTATTCATAGCTGGTAACGGTCACGCTATCCAGCACCCCGGTGGTGTCATTCTGATATACCCACAGTGTTCCCGGTTTGAATATTCCATAACTCAATGTTTCCTTACCCGCATAAAGCAGGATCGGATCGGTTGCGCATTTGTTGCAAGCCGTAAACAGGATTAGTGAAAGCATGACCAAACCTGCTGCTCCTGCATACCGGATATTCAAAATTGTTTGATGATTCAGGGTACAAAAATCTTTTGAAATACGTGATTGCAAAAAAAGTAAACGGGAGATCATATCCAAAATTATCTGCACAAACGGCAAGTCTGCGAGGTGCACCGGTCTTAATGGTTGTGCATCTCTAGCCATCAAAGCGAACCGGTGCGTCCACCATCAACAGGAATATTGATGCCCGTAATATAGCTTGCGGCCGGCGAAGCCAGGAAAGCAGCGGCGGCAGCAATTTCCGATGGGTCGGCAAACCGCTGCATTGGAATCTCAGCCAGCATTTCCTCCTCTACTTCATCAATACGCTGACCGGTTTTCTGTGCTTTGTTTTTAATAATTTCCTGAAGGCGTTCCGTATTGGTTGCACCGGGCAAGATATTATTAACGGTAATACCAAAAGGCGCCAATTCATTCGCTAATGTTTTCGACCAATTGGCAACGGCCCCGCGTATGGTATTGGATACGCCCAATCCGCGCAAGGGAATCTTTACGGATGTTGAAATCACATTTATGATGCGTCCGTAATTGCTGAGCTTCATTCCGGGCAACAGGGCAGTGGCAAGCAGGTGGTTGCATATCAGGTGATTGCTGAAAGCAGAAACAAACTGCTCCGGCTTTGCATCAACAATGCTGCCGGCAGGCGGCCCTCCTGTATTATTCACCAATACCTGGTAGGTAGTGTCTTTAAGCTGATGCCTGATCAGTTCTGTTAACTCGGCCGGTTTTGAAAAATCTGCCAGGATGAAATCATGCTTTTGACCCAGTGAAACGTCGAGTTCACCAATCGCATCAAGCAATACATCTTCATTTCGGGCAGTAAGCGTAATGGTGGCACCCATCTCCGCAAGTGCGATGGCAATTGCTTTTCCGATTCCCCTGCTGCTGCCGCAAACAAGCGCGTTCTTTCCTGCCAATACAGTATTGATCATTTTTGGTGTATGTTATGGCTCCTTAAGTCTGTGAAAAAATTTTCTAAATTTACCAGTAAATTAACAGACTTCATACTGAGCAGCTAAAACAAAGCCCATGATACAACGCGCATTCAATTTCAAGACCTGGATTGATGAAAACCGCCACCTTCTCAAACCACCGGTGGGTAACAGGCAGGTATATCTGGGTAATGATAATTTTATCGTAATGGTAGTGGGTGGCCCGAACTCGCGCAAAGATTATCATTATAATGAAACGGAAGAATTCTACTATCAGCTGGAAGGCGATGTGGTAGTAAAGATAGTGGAAGACGGAAAGTTTGTGGATATACCAATCAAAGAAGGTGAAATATTCCTGCTTCCCAAATGCACGCCGCATTCACCACGGCGGGGACCTAATACGATTGGCCTGGTAATGGAAGTCTACCGGCCAGAATCAAAAGACGGCTTTCAATGGTATTGTGAAGAATGCGGTAACCTGTTGCACGAAGAAAAACTGCATGTGCGTGATATCGTGAAAGACCTACCCGTGGTGATGAATAATTTCTATGCTTCTGAAGATCTGCGTACCTGTAAGAAATGCGGGCATGTGATGGCGCCTCCGGCATAACCGGGTAAAACTGTTGTTACTGCGTTGCCGAAGATCCAGGCAAAGAGCTACAAAGCGCTTCATGAATTTTAAAGAGCATGCACGCTATTTTGTATCCCCAGTACAGCGATATTGGCTGATGGCTGTTAAAATTACATTGTGCTTTTCTGCAGCTACTACGTGCTTGTATTAAATATAGTTTATTTGGCTGCGCACCGCAAAAACATAATCAACTGCCGCAGCTCCTTACAATGCCTGGTAAACTCTGACATAATCCACCATCATTTTGGCAGGCAACTTAGATTCATCTACTGTTTGGCCGGGCCAGTTTCCACCAACTGCCAGATTCAGCAGGATAAAGAACGGACTATGAAATTCTTCCGTCCCATTGATGTTGTTGGTGGTATTGGCAGTCAGGTAGAGCACACCATCCAGATACCATCGTATCCCAAACTCATCCCACTCAATTGAATAAAGGTGATAAGAGGCCGGTGTGGTAGTCTTGTTTGATCCATAGTTTGCGTAGCCATTCACATCCCAGTGCATGGTGCCATATATAGTGTTTTCTATGTTGATATGTTCCATGATATCAATCTCACCGCAGTATGGCCAACCAACAGTATTTATATTACTACCCAGCATCCAGAACGCTGGCCAGAGCCCCTGTCCCATTGGCAACTTGATCCGGGCTTCCACTTTACCATATTTAAAATCAAATTTATCCTGCGTTTTCATTCGGGCGGAAGTATAGTTATACCCCTGTATCATTTTCTTTTTTGCCGTAATCGTGAGGATACCATTCTTCACTTTTGCGTTTGCCGCTTTGTAATACTCCAGTTCATTATTTCCCCAACCGCCGCCGCCAATGTCGAAATTCCAGTTGGCTGTATTTACGGAAGTACCATCGAATTCATCTGACCAGATCAGTTCGTACGGCGGGGCAGATAGTAGTAAATTGCCAGTCGCCAAAGCTTGTCCATAACCTGCATCGGATGCTGCCAGTGAAAATATCGGCTGCGCGGCAAAAAATAACGTGATCACCAGACATCCAAATTTAGTTTTCATACGATTATTAATTAGGAAGCAAGATTTAAAGACCACAACGTAATGCTTTTTGTTATAAGTACAAAAAGAAAATGCTATGAATGACGGGACCGTTACCTGACGGGCTCGTCTTATACTGTACCAAAAAGAAAAAAAGTGGCTTTTGAAACAACTGTTATTGATAAAGTACAGCATTTGGTAGCTGTTAAAGAATATTAATCAACGGTGCTTTTTATACGGGTAACATGGTATATCGTTTTTGCTGTACGACCAATGTGGGCCAAAGTCCGCCATGGTGGGTTTCATCCTATTGCCCCATGCTGAAGCGTGGGGCTATAGGATACCCGCCAGTATTAGGTTTCAGCTTAAATCCCAATATTTTAGTCGGACAATAATGATTTTTTTTCCTAAACGAACAGCGTAATCCTGTGCGGGTGTTCGACAAAATGTACTCCTTACAATATGGATTATTAAGCGATAAGCCGCCAAGACTACCTCTTGGCGGCTTTGCGTTAAAGCGCTGATCTTACCTTTTTCAGAATGTACAATTTGTCGGATGCCTTCTGTTCTGCATTTAACCACTTACGCAAAACATTGTTTATGGTACAGTGAACCTATTGTAAACACGAACTGCGAAGTATAGGTACTATATTTAAAAAAGGTGTTACTAACAGGGAGTTACATTCTTCAAACAGCACCAACATAAAGCCTCATTCGATGATTCAATCCACCTGTTTACAATTATTGTAACTTCAGTTGCTTACTTTCCTTCTGCTTTCCAGTATCCTGATATAATTGGCACGCTCATAAGCCGTCGGGTCGGTAATGTATTGCTGACTCATCACCCCTTTGAATGCGGAGATATTTTTAAAGTGATTTTCAAACATCCATTCTTTAAGGTTTTTATTTATGTTGCTGATCACACCAATTCCGTATTTATACAATGCCGAAGCAGTCATCGCAACATCAGCACCGGCCAAAAGGTATTTGATTACTTCAGTCGCACTTTGAACTCCTGTTGTTGCTGCCAGCGAAACGGGCACCCTTCCATACAGCATAGCCAGCCACAATAAAGGCAACCGGATCTCATTCGACTCACTGTACTTCATATCGTGCAATATCTTCAGTTCATTGATGTCGAAATCTGGCTGGTAAAACCGGTTAAACAATACAAGCCCGTCGGCACCACCACGCTGAAGTTTCAATGCCATGTGGCCAATAGAACTGAAATACGGATTGAGCTTGATTGCTACCGGAATACGTACCGTGCTTTTCACCATTTCAAGAATATGCAGGTAGCGGTGTTCAACTGCCGCAGCGGCGATATTAATATCGCCGGGGATAAAAAAGATATTGATCTCCAGCCCGTCTGCACCGGCCTGTTCAATATCACGCGCATAGGTAATCCACCCCTCCGGTGTGATGCCGTTCAGGCTTCCGATAATTGGAATACTTACCCGTTCTTTTGCTTTCCTGATCAGTTCCAGGTATTGATCAGTTCCAAGATGATACTCATCAAGGTCAGGGAAAAAACCCGATGCTTCCGCAAAGAGGTTGGACGTGGAGCCCCGTATGGAATTGTAATGCGCCGCTTCCTTCTTTATTTGTTCTTCAAACAAAGAAAACAAAACCACCGCGCCGGCACCGGCATCCTCCATCTGTACAAGGTTGCCCACCTCTTCTGAAAGGGTACATGCAGAAACTACCACAGGTGACTGCAGCTTTAATCCCATATAAGTTGTTTGTAAGTCCATAGCAGGTATTTTTTATTTTATGCAACAGGTACAAAATCACTCGCACTTTTGGTAGCCAGCTCTTCGTAGTTTTTCCAGCGAAGGTTTACCAGTTCCTGCGCCAGTGTCATTAATGATGCAGCTTCTTCAGGATTTGTAACGGTGAGTGCTTTGTAGCGGAGTTCATTATAGGCGAAATCCTTCAATGGTATGGTTGGCCTTGTGGAATCAAGTATAAAAGGATTTTGCTTTTTTGTTCGCAGCACCGGGTTGTAACGCAGCAAAGGCCAATAGCCGCTGGCCACCGCTTTTGCCTGTTGCGACAAACCGTCTTTCAGATCATAACCGTGCGCGATGCAATGGCTGTATGCCAAGATCAGTGATGGACCGTTATAAGCTTCCGCTTCACGCATGGCCAGTAGCGCCTGCTGCGGATTGGCACCAAAAGCAATTCTGCCAACATAAACGTTGCCGTACGAGATGGCCTGTAGTGCGAGGTCTTTCTTACCGCCCCGTTTACCCGCAGCAGCAAACTTGGCAGTGGCAGCCGTAGGTGTTGCTTTCGAACTTTGCCCGCCGGTATTGCTGTATACCTCCGTGTCCAACACCAGTATGTTAATGTTTCTTCCGCTTGCCAGTGCATGATCCAGTCCGCCATAGCCGATATCATATGCCCATCCATCGCCACCAACCAGCCACACACTGCGGCGTACCAACTGGTCTGCAACGGAGCGCAGATGCTTTGCGGCTGCACTGTCCATATATTCCAGCTTCAACATCAAAGCAAGCACCCTTTTCCGTTGAGCCGCTATTTCTGATTCCTGAACCTGCGGGGCATTTAAAAGGCTGTCGACCAGTTCTGCACCTAGCTGGGGAGCAAGCTCTTTCAACAAGGTGGTGGCCATTGCCAGTTGCTGGTCGGCAGTAATGCGCATTCCCAAACCGAATTCCGCATTATCTTCAAATAAAGAGTTGGACCAGGCCGGACCTTGTCCCTGCTGATTCATAGTCCAGGGTGTGGTAGGCAAATTGCCGCCATAAATAGAAGAACATCCGGTGGCGTTGGCGATCAGCAGGCGGTCGCCGAATAATTGTGATAATAATTTCAGGTAGGGGGTTTCTCCGCATCCTGCGCAGGCGCCTGAAAACTCAAAAAGCGGTTCTAAGAACTGTGCGCCATGAACCGTAGAGAAATTCAGTTCCGCACGATTGTTCCATGGTAACTTTTCAAAGAACGCGATTTGCTCCTTCGCATGCCTGACGACGGGTTCCTTCTCTGACATATTGATGGCCTTTACGGTGCTGTCGGTTAATGAAATGGCAGGGCACACTTCTACGCACAGGTTACATCCGGTGCAGTCTTCGGCATATACCTGCAGCGTATATCTTGTTTCCGGAAATCCCCTTGCATTGATTGGTGCCGACTGAAACCGCTCCGGCGCTTCCTTAAGGAAGTTCACATTATAAAATTTTGCACGGATCACACTGTGCGGACATACATATGCGCAATTGCCGCATTGAATACAAAGGTCAGGCTTCCAAACGGGCACCAGGTCTGCTATGTTTCTCTTTTCCCAACGGGTAGTACCACTTGGATAGGTGCCATCCGGCGGCATACTGCTTACGGGTAAATCATCGCCATGGCCGGATAACATCATCGCCGTCGTATTTCTTACAAAATCAGGAGCATCTGGGGGAACAACCATTTGCACTTTTGAATCAGAAGTAGCTTTGGCAGGGATAACGACTTCATACAGATGTGCAAGGGTGGCATCAACCGCCCGGAAGTTTTGTTCTACAACGGATTTGCCTTTTTTTGAATAGGTTTTTTCAATAGCGCGTTTAATCTGCGCGATAGCTTCGTCTTTCGGCAATACCCCGCTGAGTGCGAAAAAACAGGTTTGCATGATCGTATTGATTCTGCCGCTCATGCCGGTATCGCGGGCAACGGATGTTGCATCGATAATATAGCACTTCAATTGCTTATCAATGATTGTTTTTTGCACATGGCCGGGCAGATGGTCCCAGACTGCTGATTTATCATAGGGGCTGTTTAATAAAAATGTTCCCCCCGGTTTGATAAAGTCCAGCATCTCTACCTTTTCTGTAAAGTTGAACTGGTGACAGGCAATAAAATCCGCTTTGCTGATCAGGTACGGTGCATGAATGGGATGTGGCCCGAAGCGCAGGTGCGAAACCGTGCGGGCACCCGATTTCTTGGAATCATATACAAAATAGCCCTGCGCATAGAGATCCGTATTCTCACCGATGATTTTAATGCTGTTTTTATTGGCACCTACCGTTCCGTCTGCACCCAAACCAAAGAACAATGCCTGCCGCCATGCGGATTCATCCAGTACAAAGGCCGGATCATAGTCAAGGCTGGTATGCGTAACATCGTCATTAATGCCTATCGTGAAATGATTCTTCTGTTGCACACCGTTCGGGGTACGTGCCGGTTTTTTCAATTCATCATAAACGGCTTTCACCATGGCAGGCGTAAACTCTTTGGAAGAAAGGCCATATCGCCCTCCAATGACGTGCGGTAATGAACGGAGACGCCCTTGCTGAAGTCCTTCTACCAGTGTAGCGAGCACATCCTGGTACATAGGTTCACCGGAAGCACCGGATTCTTTGGTTCTGTCCAGCACGGCAACAGATTCCACGGTAACAGGCAGTGAATCCAGGAAATGCACGGTGGAGAATGGCCGGAACAAACGCACCTTGATTACACCGGTCTTTTCTCCGGCCAGGTTCAACGCTTTACATGTTTCTTCCACCGTCTCCCCGCCCGAACCCATGATGATGATGACCTGTTTTGCATCATCAGCACCTGCATATTCAAAGAGTTCATACTTCCTTCCCGTCATTTTCTCAAACTCACGCATTACTTCATGTACAATTCCGGGGGTACGGTCGTAGAAGCCATTCACTGTTTCTCTTGCCTGAAAGTACACATCCGGATTTTGCGCCGTACCTCTTACAAATGGATGATCGGGATTTAAGGCGCGCTTACGGTGCGCAAATACAAACTCATCGGGAATCATCTTCCTTATCTCTTCATCGCTGAGCATAGCAAGTTTGTTCACCTCATGCGACGTACGAAAGCCATCAAAAAAATGGAGGAACGGAATTCGGGAACGCAAAGTTGCCGACTGCGCAATCAGGGCAAAGTCATGCGCCTCCTGTACGCTTGCCGATGCCAGCATGGCAAAGCCGGTGGTACGTGCTGCCATCACATCCTGGTGATCGCCAAAAATAGATAAGGCCTGGGCTGCCAGCGAACGTGCTGCTACATGAAAAACAGCCGGCGTCAATTCACCGGCTATCTTATACATATTGGGTAACATCAGCATCAGTCCCTGCGAAGCCGTAAAGGTGGTAGTGAGTGAACCGGTCTGCAACGCACCATGAACGGTACCTGCAGCTCCTCCCTCACTCTGCATTTCGATGATATCGGGCACATTGCCCCAGATGTTCTTAATGCCTTTGGCACTCCATTCATCGGCTAGTTCAGCCATGGCAGAGGAAGGGGTAATCGGATAGATGGCACAGACTTCATTAACACGGTAGGCAACATACGCTGCGGCCTCATTACCGTCTATCATCGCAATCATGTTCTTTTTCACTGGCATGGCTTCAGGCTTTGGATGGTTCCGGAATCATTTCTATAGCGTGGCAAGGGCATTGTTCATAGCATACTGCACAGCCGGTACAGAGATTGAAATTGAATTTATATCGTTTGCCCGGGCCCAGTTTGATGATGGCATCTTCCGGGCAAGCGCCAAAGCAGCCGTCACATTCAAAACAATTACCACAGCTTAAGCATCTTTGCGCTTCATAGCGTGCTTCCGCCTGGGTAAGGCCGCTGATTACTTCATCAAAACTTTTTATTGCAACCTGCGGCGCCAGGCGCAACTGCTCAACCAGCGGCGCTTCCGTTTTATACCACATGTGCAGTCTCTTGTAACTGGCTGTCTGGTGTTTTTCCCCTTTCTGATAAGTGGTACCTTTCAGGTAGGCATCAATATACTTAGCCGCTTTTTTTCCGTGACCAATGGCAATGGTGGCACTGCGGGTTTCACCCGGCAGCATATCACCACCGGCAAATATTCCGTTGTGGCCGGTCATCCGTTCGGTATTGATTACTACCGTGCCGTCTTCTTTCAACACAATACCTCCAACCGTGCGAAGGAAACCTGATTCTGACTCCTGTCCCATCGCAATAATAATTGCATCCGCATTTACCGTTTCAAAAAAACCGGTGCCAACTGCCTTTCCCTTTTCCACTTTCATGGTTTCAAGAGTCAGTTGCTTTGCGGTTACTTTAACAATGCTTCTGAGCAATCGTACCTCAACACCTTCCGCCAGTGCATCGTCGGCTTCATAATCATATGCCGGCATCAGTTTCCGGTCGCCCGGGAAGCAGACAATTGCTTCGGCATGAAGGCGTTTCAGGATGCGCGCCAGGTACATCGCCAATTTTCCACCACCATAAACTAACACCGTTTTGCCGGAATAAGAATTGCCCGACCTTTCTGATTCTTTAAAAAAAGTGAATGCATCCGTTACGGGAACTGACTGATCTCCGGCAATTACATCAGCATGGATTGACTGTGCACCGATAGCAAGGTAAACGGCATCAAATGCACCCTCCTCCTTTTCCTTCAGCAAATCTTTTACTTCATGATTCAATCGGATTTTCACGCCTATATCCTGTATGCGTTTTACTTCGGCATCCAGTATGTTTTTCGGTAAGCGGTACTCAGGAATACCTGTTCTCAGCAGTCCTCCTATTGCAGCGCTTCTTTCGTATATTTCAACAGTATGTCCCTGCCGTGTAAGATGATATGCTGCGGCTAGCCCACTTGGGCCAGAGCCGATTACCAGCACCTTTTTCCCATCCGGCTTCGATGAAAATTCTATCGGCCAGCTTTGTGCTATGGCCTCATCCCCGATGTATCGCTCTACAGCATGAATATTTACCGTAGCATCAATATGCGTTCGGTTACAGCCGGTTTCGCAGGGCTTCACACAAATGCGTCCCATAATGGCCGGAAAGGGATTATCGGTAACCAGTTGCTGAAAAGCATCATAATAATTTCCTGCCTGTGCCAGCGACAACCACGCCTGTATGTTTTCACCGGCAGGGCAGGCGCTGTTGCAAGGAGGCATAAAATCCACGTAGAGTGGACGGCGGCTCCGCAAAGGGCCGGTTCCTTCCGGGTGACCGGTAAGGTCGATGGGTTTGGTAATATCCGTATTGGCCACTGCGAAATGGTTTTGTTACAATGAAAAGGATGAATTACAAACCTGAAAATTGGAAAATCCGGCAGCGATAAAAATTGACAAACGTCATTTGAATACTTGATAAAAATCATATAATGAATGCATCG
Organism: uncultured Bifidobacteriaceae bacterium; assembly: GCA_964524035.1. Lineage (GTDB taxonomy): Bacteria > Bacteroidota > Bacteroidia > Chitinophagales > UBA10324 > JACCZZ01. The sequence continues at coordinate 54,242 of CAZGBP010000007.1, read as the reverse complement.
GCCGTACAGATCTGATTTCGGGCGCTGCGTATAAAATTTTTCGCTCCATTGTATGAATTTCAAACGGGCAGCCTCATTGCGCGGCAGCCACGTAAGAATGTTTTTTTACTTTTGAAAAATACTGTTCAGCATAATACTTCATATGGCCTGTTGAATAGGAATATTTCAATTTGAAAGAATCAAAATCAATTCATAGATAAAACAACACTAAAAAATTAATCGATGGAGAAGCCATTCGATCTGTATGCACAGACGTTTTATCATGGCACTAAAGGAAACCTGGTACCGGGAGACCTGATCGAACCCGGCTTTAATTCAAACTATGGCAAGAGAAAGAAAGCATCTTTTGTATATCTGACTGCCACACTGGATGCAGCAGTCTGGGGTGCTGAACTTGCCTTAGGCGAAGGGCCGGGCCGAATTTATATTGTAGAGCCAACCGGACCAATTGAAGATGACCCCAATTTGACAGACAAAAAGTATCCGGGTAATCCAACAAAGTCGTACCGCTCACGGCACGCACTGCGGGTTTCCGGTGAGGTGATGGATTGGAGAGGGCATTCCCCGGAACAACTCGAGGCTATGAAATCGCATCTTGAGCAACTTAAGCAACTTGGCATTGAGGCAATCGAAGACTGATCTGCCCATGCAAAAAAATACCTGCAGTCTGTTGAACCGGTTGAATACCTGTTAATCATCGCCTGCTTGATAAAGTGACAAAACTAAACAGTACACTATTTATTGATTTGCTCATTGATCAGGCGGAGACATACCGTTAAGCAGCAGCACAGCTGGAAATTTATCATAGAAGTCGCAGCAAACCTGAGATAATTTTCCTCTTTGCGGACACTGTATCTCTTGTAAGCCATCCGGCTTTTCAAAAAAAATAAGCCGGCAACAGCAGATTCTTCTTTACTTTCAATGGTGACTTTCAAGGAAAAAAATTATCGCACACTTTAAGCAAATGACCCGCTAAGTACTAAGGGGAATTACTTTCAGAAAGTGCCATAACAATCCAAACACTCGTCGCAATTAGTTTGGTGCATGTCGCTGCCGCCGGAGCGTATGCCGAAAATAATTTCGTTATTGATGCAATAACTTCTTCTTTAAAGAATTCAATTACCTTTCGTCAGAAATACTCCCCCACATCAAATCAAAAATGATCCGCTTATGAAAAGATTTTTTCCCTTCTTAATGCTTCTTGCTTTTCTTCATTCGACACCAACGGTTGCCCAGAAAAAAAAATCAACTGAATCAACAAAGAAAGATGCCGCAACTGATGCAAAAGACCCCTGGAAAACAGAAACATTCAACGGGTTGACCTTCCGCTGCATCGGTACTGCCAAAACATCGGGACGCGTGGCGGATCTTGCTGTAAACCCAAATAATCACAACGAGTATTTTGTTGCCGCTGCCTCCGGTGGCGTTTGGAAAACCACCAACCATGGGATTACGTTCACTCCTGTTTTTGAAAGCGAAGGGTCCTATTCCATCGGTTGTGTAAGCATCGACCCGAACAACACCAATGTAGTCTGGGTGGGTACCGGTGAAAACAATAACCAGCGAAGTGTTGCCTATGGTGACGGGGTATATAAATCGGAAGACGGCGGCCTTACATGGAAGAACATGGGTTTGAAAAATTCTGAGCATACCGGCATGATTGCCATCGACCCTAAAAACAGCGATATCGTATATGTTGCAGCCTACGGGCCGTTGTGGAGTGCCGGTGGTGACCGCGGTATCTATAAAACTACTGATGGCGGAAAAACATGGAAGCAGATTCTGTCGGTCAGCGAAAACACAGGCTTCAATGAAATACACATAGACCCGCGCAACAGCAATGTCCTTTATGCCACTGCACATCAGCGCAGACGGCAGGTTTATACCTATATCAGCGGAGGCCCCGAATCAAATATTTATAAGAGTACAGACGGAGGATTAACATGGGACATCTTAAAACAAGGTCTGCCTGAAGGAGATAAAGGAAGAATTGGCCTTGCCCTTTCACCGGTAAATCCCGATTACCTGTATGCCATCATAGAAGCCTCTGAAAAGAAAGGAGGCGTGTTCCGTTCCACCAACCGGGGAGCGAGTTGGGAAAAGATGAGCGATAACGTTACATCCGGAAACTACTACCAGGAAATATTCTGTGATCCCAAAAATATCGATAAGGTTTATTATGTCGATTTCTGGATCATGGTTTCCGGTGACGGAGGAAAAACTTTTGATAAAATCGGGGAGAAGAATAAGCATGTGGATAATCACGCTTTGTGGATAGACAAAACAGACACCAGGCATTTGCTCGCAGGATGTGATGGCGGAGTGTATGAAACATATGATTCCGGAGCAAACTGGGAATTCAAAGCGAACCTTCCACTCACCCAGTTTTATAAAGTAGCAGTCGACAACTCTTTTCCTTTCTACTGGGTATATGGCGGCACGCAGGATAATAACAGCCTGGGCGTACCATCGCGCACAATCAGTGCAAACGGCATCACCAATGCTGATTGGATATTCACCCTGGGAGGCGATGGTTACGAAACGCAAATCGATCCTGAAAATCCGGACATCATTTATCCGCAATACCAATACGGGGGACTTACCCGATTTGATAAAAAGAGCGGAGAAATAGTTGACATCCGCCCGGTTGAAGGAGAGAATGAACCTGCGCTTCGATGGAACTGGGATGCACCATTGCTAATTTCATCACACCAGCATACCCGTCTCTATTGTGGTGCAAACAAACTGTTCCGGACCGACGACATGGGCAATTCATGGACTGCCATCAGCGGTGATTTGTCGCGTCAGATAGACCGCAATAAATTGCCTGTGATGGGAAAGGTATGGAGCATGGACGCCATTGCAAAAAACGCTTCCACTGATTTTTACGGTCAGCTGGTTACCATCGCTGAAAGTTATTTCGATGAGAACCACCTGGTGGTAGGAACCGATGACGGGCTCATACAGGTTACGAGAGATGGCGGCAAATCCTGGTCGAAAGTGGATAACATTGCAGGTGTTCCCGAGCGCACTTACGTAAATCAAATCATCGCATCGCACCATGATAAGGATGTTTTCTATGTAACTTTCAATCATCACCGATATGGAAATTTCAAACCTTACATATACAGGAGTGCAGACGGAGGAATGACCTGGTCACCCATTCAGGGAAACCTTCCGGAGCGTGGCAGCGTGTATACGATTGCTGAAGATCACGTAAACAAGGACCTGCTGTTTGCAGGTACAGAGTTCGGAGTGTTCTTTACCATCGATGGCGGAAAGAAATGGATACAACTAAAAAGCGGATTGCCAACGATTGCCGTTCGCGACCTGGCCATTCAGACACGTGAAAACGACCTGGTTCTGGCAACGTTTGGCCGTGGCTATTATATTCTGGATGATTACAGTCCGCTGCGAACAATCAGGCAGGATGACCTGGATAAAGAGGCCTTTATCTCACCCATCAAAGATTCATGGATGTTTATCGAAAGCACCACTGCAGCCGGCGGCCCGCAAAAAGGCTTCCTGGGTGAAAGCTTTTATTCCGAACCCAATCCAAAAGTAGGAGCCGTGTTCACCTACTACCTGAAAGAAAATCTGAAAACCATGAAAGAAAAGCGGCAGGAGATGGAGAAGGAACGAATAAAAAAAGGAGAGCCTGTAAACTATCCATCGGCTGACTCTATCAGGCTGGAGGATCAGTATCCCGAGCCTTACCTGCTGTTTACCATAACCGATGATGCAGGATATATTGTGAGAAAAATAAAAACTTCGGCAAAAAAGGGATTGAGCCGGATCGTTTGGGATATGCGTTACGCATCGCCCGGACCTGTAAACTTTAATACACCCGACCCTACCAATCCATATGACCAACCCGAAACCGGGCATCTGGCCATGGCGGGCACTTACAACGTTTCGCTCAGCAAATTTGAAGATGGAAAAATCACTGATCTGGTTCCGCCACAGTCCTTTGTAATCAAATCTCTCAATGCTGCAACACTGCCTGCTACCGATAAGAAAGCCCTTAATGATTTTTGCAGAAAAGTAAGCGAACTGAGAAGAGTAACAGCGGCTGCCGAAGCATACCGTAGTGAACTCAGCAATAAATTAAAATACATCAAGTCGGCGATCACCGGCACGCAACTGCCGCAAACGGAAATTACCGCACAAGTGCATGAAATAGAAAAGCGTCTTAACGCAGTCAATGTAAAAATGAACGGCGATGCAAGCCTTGCCAGGCGCGAATTCGAAACACTGCCATCTGTCAATGGGCGCATCAGTACCATTGAAGCTACGTTGTGGACGGCCACTTCTGCACCAACCCAAACAGCTAGTAATAGCTTCAATATTGCTTCAAAACAATTTGAAGTGGTGCTTCCCGAATTAAAATCCATTGATGCAGCAATTAAGAATGTAGAATCAACCCTTGAAAAGAATGGAGCGCCTTATACACCGGGAAGGCTGCCTGAATGGAAGAAATAAAATGTGGGCACCCGTAAAGCGGCCCTGCTTGTTCCAAAAGCCGCTTTCGGGTGGAGGAAGAAAATCCGTTTTCCGCTAAAAGGTAAAACGGATTCAAAAAGATGGTAATTGCAGGTTGCCACTTTTTCCTGCGTATGAGAAACGCTCTCCATTAAGCAGGCACTGGAAAATTTGCGGCAGATACAAATCTGTTTTCCTGTTTGCAGCCAGGTACTCCAATTGATTGGTTATACCGTGGAAAATGGCCTTGCTGCATTTTTAATCTTATACGGCAGTCATAAACCGTGAAGCAATAGCAAGCGGCCGGAAGGTGAAACGCTTCTTAACATGATGACCTCCGCTCCTGGCTAAAATATCGCGTAATGCTTCTATGGTGTGTATGATGTGCGCACCTTTATTGATCATGACACACTCCGCGAGAGCAGCATGGGCTGCATCCGTTACTTCTGAACGGGTGGCCAATCCTGATTTATTGAGGTTTTCCAAAACCTGTGTGGCCCAGATTACCGGAAGATGTGCCGCTTCGCAAATCCATAGAATCTCTTCCTGTATCTCACTCATTCTTTCAAAGCCAATCTCTACCGCCAGATCCCCGCGTGCAATCATTACTCCAACATTTTCTTCGCGCATGGCGCAAAAAAGCAAGTCAGGCAGGTTTTTAACCGCTTCGGGAGTTTCTATTTTTATTACGAGCGCAGGCTTACGGCTTGTGCCGAGTACTTCCTGCAGTTCAATAATATCCTTCGTATTCCGTACAAAGGAATAACCAACAATATCAGCGTGCTTCAGAATAAACTGCAGGCACTGTTTATCATAATCCGTGAGCGCCGGAGTCAGCAGTGTCGAATCCGGAAAATTTATTCCTTTCTCATTTTTTATAAACGGCTTTTTTGATGAAACCCTGAGAACGCGCAGTTTCACCTTGCCGTCCTCAATCTTTTCCACTCGTGTCTCTATTAAACCATCGTCAAACAACACGGTTTCGCCGCTTTTTAACTGGCTGGAAATGGATGGTATAGTGCAACCAATGGTATTCTTTGCGCCATTTAACTGTGATTCATCCGTCAGGTAAATACTATGGCCCTCCTGCACTTTCAGTTTTCCGTTTTGTCCTATAACGGTGCGGATCTTTGGCCCGGCCAAATCCATGTAAATCCTGCAACTTAGCCCGGTAACTTTTGATGCTCTTTTTATCTGCTGAATCATCATAAACCACGTGCTTTCCTCATCATGCGCACAATTAATCCGGGCGATATTCATACCGGATTGCAACAGGCTCTTTACTTTCTCATAATCAGAAGCCAGGCTGGTATCAAAGGTTATCATGATATACGGCACCGCTGCCGTTTCTTTCTTACCAAACAGGGCAACAGACTTATCGTGCAGTGATTGCTTGCTGGCAGCGTAGCTCATTAGTTTTTCCGTTCCCGGCTTGCTGATCCCCACATGCTGCTGTATGGCAATTAACTGTCCCATCACATGACTTTCTGAACTGGCCATGGATGATAGCCCCTCCGCATGTAAGGCATCCTGCAATTCCCGTATATCAAGACTTCGCAAAGCGAGGTAGTGCAACAGGTTGATGGCATTCTTATATTGAGATGGATGCACCTTTTCCAACAGATGCCCGAAAGACTTTTCGGTCTTCAACATAAATGCTTCAATGTTCTGAAGCTCAAGAGCCAGTTTCTCCGGGTTTGCCTCCATTGCCGATGCTTATTACAGCAAAGCTCTGTGCCGGCATTTTGTCAAACAATGACTTTTGTCGTGATAACATGGATTTAATGTACCGGAGTTATTTTGTAAGAAATGATATCCTCAGCAAGGAAATGGATTCAGGAAGGCTGTTTTGGGATGCAAGATCAACATGATCAATTCTTGTATATATTAGTTGTATTGTTTGCAGCCATTACATATCCTGAACCTGCTGCATTGACCTGTCTTTAAAAAAGAAAGAATGAAAACTATCCTCCTTACTGCAATGGTTCTTGTTGGTCTTCTTGCAATAACCCGATGCAGCAATCCAGACCACGTGCATGACAATGGCAAGGCGGCGACGGGTGCTGCAATATCTTACGAACCGGTAAAATATGTAGAACTGACCCATCCATCGTGGAGCAGGAATGCCACGATCTATGAAGTCAATATCCGTCAATATACGCCGGAAGGTACATTCAAAGCCTTTGAAGCCCATTTGCCAAGGCTAAAAGAGATGGGCATTGACATCATCTGGCTGATGCCCATTCATCCGATAGGTGAAAAAAACAGGAAAGGAACCCTGGGAAGTTATTATTCAGTAAAGGACTATTACGGCATCAATACTGAATTCGGAACACTGGAAGATTTTAAAGCCCTTGTTGAAAAAATTCATTCGATGGGTATGTATGTTATTATTGACTGGGTGGCCAATCATTCCGCCTGGGATAATAAACTGGTAACCGAACATCCTGAATGGTATACCAAAACCATTGACGGGAATTTTCAACCTACACCCTGGTATGACTGGGAAGATATTATTGACTTTGACTTCGAACAGCCGGGTTTGCGGCAATACATGACCGACGTGATGAAATACTGGGTAGAGGAAACAAACATTGATGGCTACCGTTGCGACGTGGCTGGTTTTATTCCGGTTGATTTCTGGGATAACCTGCGCAGGGAACTTGATCAGATTAAGCCCGTTTTTATGCTGGCGGAATGGGAATCGAGAGACCTCCACAGGAAGGCCTTTGATATGACCTACTCGTGGAGTTTGTGGGATAAACTGCATGGCATCACGACGGGCGGGAAAAACATCAATGGACTGGTAGAATATATGGCACACCATGTAAATACCTTTCCTGAAGACGGATACCGGATGACCTTTACCGATAACCATGATAAAAATTCCTGGGAAGGAAATCAATACGCCAACTTCGGCGACGGGCTTGAAGCCGCTATGGTTTTTTCGTCTGTAGTCAGTGGCATGCCGCTGGTGTACAGCGGTCAGGAAGCGGGCCTGGACCGGTCTTTGAAATTCTTTGATAAAGACTTAATTGAATGGAAAGAACATAAGAATGCCACTTTGTATACGCAACTGTTTTCTTTGAAACATGCCAATGAGGCCTTGTGGAATGGTGCATTTGGGGGTGTTATGGTAAGAGTTTACAATGATAAAATGGAGCAGGTGATTTCCTTCTATCGTGAAAAGAACGGCGACAGGGTATTACCAATTTTCAATTTCAGCAGCAAGCCGGTTACCGTTACGCTCCGGACAGATTTTTTCGCCGGAAGCTATACAGAACTTTTTTCACAAAAGAACTATACACTGAAAGGCAACGACTCGTTCACACTGGCACCATGGGGTTACCTGGTACTTTCTCATCAGCAGTAAGCAGGACAAATCATTATGAAACAGAAAGCCATTCTATTAGGATTATTCGTGCAACTAACGGCCGCCGCAAGCTTTGCGGAAACGCATCGCAACAGCACCATGGGTAGCGACTCATCGGGCCATACGATTGCCGTTACGTTCCGTATCGATGTTACAGGACTGAAAGCGAACACTGCAAGGGATTTTTCTATTGGAATCCGGGGCAATGTGCTGCCACTTACATGGAATGAAACCTATCCTATGTCGGATAAGAATCATGACAACATCTATGAAGCCACCATTCTCTTTGAGTTGCCTGCTGCCGCATTAAACCTGGAATACAAATACTTCTTTGGAACGGATACCTGGGAAGGTACCGGAAACCGGGTACTGCAAAGTACCGGACCTAAACTGACACTGCCTGTCGTTCGATTCAATGACGGCCCGGCAATACCTGATGAAAAAGCAACTTTGCAGTCGCTTTATACTGAAATTGCACGAATGGACAGCCTGTTGTTTGCTGCTTATAATTCGCAGGATGTCGAAAAGATGATGTCTTTTTTCGATCCTGACCTGGAGTTCTACCATGATAAAGGAGGACTTACCAATTATGCACAAAACGAAGCCGCCAGCAGGGAAATTTTTTCAAGACAACAAAATATCAGGAGAGAACTGGTAAAGGGCAGCCTCAAGGTGTATCCTGTAAAAGATTACGGTGCGATGGAAATCGGAGCACACCAGTTTTGCCATGAAGAAAACGGGAAAATGGATTGCGGCACCTTTCAATTCCTGATGATCTGGCAGAAGAAGGATGGTCAATGGAAAATCACCAGGGTAGCCAGTTATGATCACTAATGACAGCTGATTTTAGATGCAAACGTTGCTGCATTACAGTGCATAAAATGCACCGGCTGCCTTCCATAGCACCGGCAATTTCTATAACTCACCAGTGAATTTTTTTTAATAAAGAGCTAAATATTAATCCATATGCAGTCATCAGCCAAAACAGTAAACGAATACCTCGCCTCCATTCCTGCTGAACGTAAAGAATCCTTTAGTAAACTGCGGGATACGGTGCTGAAGAATATTCCCAAAGGCTTTAAAGAAGAAATGAATTACGGCATGCTGGGATATGTAGTGCCGCATACCCTGTATCCGAATGGATATCACTGCGATCCGAAAGCTCCGTTACCATTTGCCTGCATAGCCTCGCAAAAGAACTTCATTGCATTGTATCATATGGGAACTTATGCGGATCAGGCCTTACTCGATTGGTTCGTAAAAGAGTATGCCACCCAAAGTAGAAATAAACCGGACATGGGGAAAAGCTGTATCCGTTTCAAGAAAATGGATGATATCCCCTATAAATTAATTGGGGAGCTGATGAAAAAAATGACGGTGAGAAAATGGATTGAACTGTATGAAAGTAATCTTCGGCGAAGCAGTTCAAAAAAATAGGGAGTTAAAAATGAATGGTGTTATTAAATCATGCCCCGCAAGCATCTCTTGCAGGGCATGATTGCCGAAAGCACATGGCATTATTTATTTTGAAATTACCACTTTCCCGTTGTAATCGCCGTCCAGTGTAGTTACCGTATAATAATAGAGTCCGCTATTCAGTAAGGATGCATCAACATCCAAAACACTTGTATCTGTTGAAGTGAAAGATGAAGACCACACCGCACTTCCCATCATATTGTAGATAGAGATGGTGGCATTTCCGGATAAAGGAACCGGGAGCTTCAATTGAAAGGCGCCTGTTGTAGGGTTAGGATATACAAAGTGGCCGTTTAAAGTAACTGATGATGAGGCCGTGTTGATTCTTTCTTCAGATTCACAGGGGCCAATCACGGCGCCCAGTTGCAATAAGGAGGGTAACTGCTTCTTTCCCACGCAATAAGACTGCCCATTATAACAAATCTGAACCTTGTAAGGGGTGCAAAGCACATCTGTTTCAAAAATGGCAATGGTCCCGCTGATTTCGTTGGACACTACCAGCAGGTTTCTGCCATTGGGACTTTCTTCGGCCGGAATAAAAAGCAGGCCTTCCGGTCCAAGATCTCCTCCTGAATTCAGTCCGGGTGTTTGAGATAAATCACGGGTATTCACATAGTTTACAATTCTTGGATTCAAAGGATCGGTAATGTTATACACCACCACTCCGCCTGTTCTTTCCAATCCAACGAATGCATACGTGCTGTCGAAAATTTCAGCCACTTCGATACCTTCCGGTTCCGGGCCTTTATCATCACTGCGGTTTTTTAATGTGTTATTGGTATTGCTGCAGTTAAAATTTGCAGGATACCTTTCAAACAGGAAGGTCTCCAGCTCATCCCCGCTGTCAAACACGAGGCTTCCTGAAGTGCTCCAGATGTAGAAAGACCGTGCACCAAATGCATACAATGCGTCATAGTCACCATCGTTATCGGTATCACCTAAGGTTTTAGTGACATTCAGGCGGCCAAGGTTATTGTTGTTCTTTAATGTAACTGCATCAGGAAATGCCGTTTCATCCAGCAGTAATGAAGCTATTCTTGATCCTTCTGCAAATGCTGAATATTCACGAACGTCACCTTCATTAGCAGTTACCAGGTAGTTATTGCTGTTTAACCGAACATGTTTAATAGCATCCGGCTGGTACATACCGTAAGCCGGCCAATTGGCAATATTCACGATGGCGCTGTTCTGATCACTTGCATCAAGCTTGTTATGCAGATCCAAATGATCTTTGAATCCCAATCCGATCAGCGACACCACCTTATTATTCTTTAAGTTAATCACACCGAGGGCATTGTTTTCCTGTAGCGTGATATAGGCCTTTTCTGAATTGCCGGAAACTGCGACATATTCAGGTTCCATATCCTGTGCTACCGTAGCGTTAGGACCAAATACGCGAATAGATGGATCGAGCACCGCATTATTATAAGCGGAAAAATCTACGGTTACCACCTGTGCCTGCGTGAGTGCTGCAACGCCGGCGGAGATATCAATGATGCTCACACTACCAACCGGGTCAACAGAGTAATCGCTGCTTGGCTCCCCTTCATTGGCAGTCAGCACCTTGCTTCCATCCGGAGAAAATGTTATCATATCCGGCAATGCGCCTACTTCTACCTGGTTTAGAAAATTTCCTGCTGCATCAAAAAAAACCGCCCTGCCATTTTGTTGCTTATTGGTGTCTTCCACGGCAGCCACTACAATACCATTTTTGATTGCCACACTGTTGGCTGCAGCTCCGTATGGACTCAGGTCAATTGATGAAAGGAAAACAGGATTGGAAGGATCACTCAGATCAATGATATCCAGCGTTCCGGTTGCCGCATTAACAGAAAAAAGGTGTGAAGTAGCCGGATCATAAGCCGCTATTTCCGTACCTCCTGCATCGTACACATTGGACGAATAACGGCCAATCAATTTCAGATCAATTACAGACTGACCAAAGAGATAAGCGGACGGAAGCGTTATAATTAACAGAAGCAAAAAGGGTATTACCTTATTTTTCATGAGGTTGGTTTTGAGTCGCCGCAAAAGTCAGACCCCATTGTTAACAAATCAAGAATTCCAATTTACATTTAGATTAATTCTTTGATTGGAATCTATGACCAGTGGCGAGTAATAAATTATTCCAACATACAGCAGTAATGCTCAAGCGCTTAAAGTCAGCCTCAATAATCATCATTCAAGGTAACTGACTTCAATCGTGATATCATGATTTCGCCCTTTATCATCCGTACAGGATATTTTAATGGCACCAGCTTCAGGCGTGAAGAATATCTTTTCATGCACACCGGCCTTTTTCAAAAAGCGGTTATTGATACACCAGTAAACGGTTTTCACTTCATTATCCGCATTACAACTCAACATCAATTGCTGCCCTTCTTCCTTTTCCAGCAGGTATTCCATCCCATCAACGGGAGCGGTAATAACCGGTGCGTTCTCCACATAAATACGGGTGCATGCCGGGTTGTGTGGCGGTACCTTTTCATAGGGTATTTGTTGAAATTCATAATAGGAAACCATTTCCGGAGCCAGGTCAGGGTACCATTTTTTCCGGTAACCTTGTTGCGGCAAACAGTTGCGGCAATAGGCAATGCTTTCATCAGCCGCCACAAAAACTTCTTTCAGATGATGACAAACCTGTGCAGCAGACAGGCCCGGAATAAAATAATCCATGACCTGGTCGGTACAAAAATCATTGGGCAGCATTCCGGTAACAGAACATACATACCGGAAATCGAGGCCAGCCGGTTGCCGGAACCATTCATTTGAAGAATTGTAAGCAATCGTGTTGAACAGATCGAAAAGTAAAGGAGTGGCAATATCAGCCCCTGTTAATTCCGGAACGCCAGTACCTGAAAAATTTCCTACCCATACTCCTATCGTATACTCTTTGTTATAGCCAATGCTCCAGGCATCCCGGCGGCCATAGGACGTACCTGTTTTCCAGGCAACCTTCGGCAGCCGCATGCTGCTTTCATAATTATTGGGAAGGTCGGGCCTGAGATGCTGGGTGAGTATCTCGGTAGTCATGAAAGCAGCACCTGCAGATAGCAAAGAAAAGGATTGATTGAATGTATCCTGTTTTGTCCATTGAAGTTTTCTGTAGTTTCCTTCATTTGCCAGGCAGGCATAAAGGTTGGTCAGCTCTTCCAGCTTTACACCGCAACCTCCAAGAATAACTGATAGACCTAATTTATTCTCATCAGCAGCAACCTGGGTAAACCCGGCGCGCTTCAGTATAGAAACAAAATCCTGTTTTCCCAGCTGATGGAGCAACTTAACAGCCGGCACATTCAACGACTGCGACAAAGCAGTTTGTACGGTGATGCTCCCATGAAATTTCTTGTCATAATTCTGCGGCATGTACCCCATGAAATTCACCGGCACATCTGTCAATACTGATTTAGGTGTAATGAGCCCTCTGTCAAATCCGAGCGCATAAACAAATGGCTTTAATGCACTGCCGGGAGAGCGTGTGGCACGCACCCCATCCACTTGTCCATGGTCGGAAATATTGTAGAAATCAGCCGATCCGACATAGGCTTTCACTGCATTGTTATGATTGTTAATCACCAGCACTGCGCAATTCGTAATACCCGTAAAATGGATGCGTCTGATGTAATTGTAAGCAAGGTTCTCTGCTTTTTCCTGCATGGCTTTGTCAATGGTGGAATGAATGACCGGTTCGCCGCGATGCGACTTCACCAATCGCAACGAAAGATGCGGCGCAAGCCTTGGTACATTGTGCCTCGACGCTGTCAGAGGCTCCTGCATGGCGTCATCAATATCCTGTTGCGGAAACACCTTTTGTGAAGCAAAACGCTGCAGCCACTTGTTTCTTTCTTCTGTGATCCGTTCATTGTCTTTACCGATTACAAGGGTTGAAGGCCTGTTTGGAATGATGGTCAAGGTTACTGTTTGCGCAAGGCTCAGATATCCCGGCGGTTGCTGAAAGTAAATGAGAGCTGCACTTTTTACTCCTTCAATATTACTGCCATAAGGCACCAGGTTAAGATAAAGCTGCAACAGCTCATCCTTGCTGTAATACCATTCCAGCTGAAAGGCTCGAAAAACTTCCGTTAGCTTATTCAGGTAGGTGCGCTCTTTGGGTGCGATCAATCGTGCTACCTGCATGGTGATGGTGGAAGCGCCAGATGTTTTCTTTCCATGCATCATGTTATTATATACGGCGCGGACTATCGAGACCGGGTTTACACCCGGATGATAGTAAAAGAATTTATCCTCTTTACTGATAATAGCTTTCTTCAGCATGGGCGTAATCTCTTGCAGTTCCGTTTTCAAGCGCCACTTTTGATCGCTGCTTAAAAAGGCATGGAGCACGCTGCCATCAGAAGCAGTTACAACCTGGCTGTATGGTATGTTGATGGATAAAGGGAATATGATATTCAGTAAAACTCCTGATACGATTATTCCGCCAATGCTGTATGCAGATCGCCGCAGCCATTCTTTGTTCCACAGCTTTTGCCACTCGCCACTTCGCCAAAAATAAAATTGTCGGAACATGTGCTGGAATTCGTATTGAAGCGAAAGTAGCAATAAGCACTTAATCGAGCGTGCTGCTAATGATCATGGTGTACGACAAATTGGAAACTGATTATTGCGTGTTGAATATTGAGAATTTGAGTAAAGTAGCGTAGTGAATACAGAATAGCAAGTGATCGGCTTCGCCGCAGCAATTTAACCATTTAGCAATTTAACCATTTAACCCACCAACCATTGCTTTACAAGATGAACGAATTGTCGTACACCTAAAGATTTATTCCGTCTTGTAAATCCCCATTTAGGAATAACTTTGCAGCCACCGTATGCAGGGCCGCGTAATAAAATCCACCGGGAGTTGGTACAATGTCCGTATGGACGATGGCACCTTATTGTCATGCAGAGTGAAAGGAAAAATGAGGCTCGTCAGCCGCCGCACAACCAACCCTGTTAATATTGGTGACCTGGTGCTGGTTGATACAGAAGACGGCGATTCTGTAATACACGAAGTATTGCCGCGTCGCAATTATATTATCCGGCAATCTGCCAGGAACAGAACGGCTGAACACATCATCGCAGCAAATCTCGACCAGGCCATCATGATGGCCACAATTGCCATGCCCAGGACATCTACCGGATTCATTGACCGGTTTCTGGTAACTGCCACTGCGTATCATGTTCCTTCGGTAGTAGTCTTTAATAAAATTGATGTGTATAGTAAGGAGGAGTTGGAGTATCTTAATGAATTAGTGGAATTGTACACCAATGCAGGTTTTCCTGTTGTCTCCACTTCTGCAGAAAAGAACATCAATGTGGAAGTGGTGTATGAACTGATTAAAGGAAAAATCACCCTGCTGGCTGGGCATTCCGGCGTGGGAAAATCTTCCCTGATCAATAGAATTGATCCATCTCTTGATTTGAAAACAGCTGCCATAGCCGGCTTTAACCAAAAAGGTAAACATACCACCACATTCGCAGAGATGTTTGAAATGCCTTTCGGCGGATTTATTATCGATACACCGGGTATCAAGGAATTTGGCATACTCGATTTTGATGCGTCAGAAGTGGCGCAGTATTTTCCGGAGATGGCAAAAGTGATGCATGAATGCCGTTTCAACAATTGCCTGCACATCAATGAACCCGGTTGTGCGGTAAAGGAGGCACTGAAAAGCGGCTCCATTGCTGCGTCAAGATACCAGAATTATCTGTCCATCATTGATGAGATCAGGACAGATGAAAAAATTTATGACCGATCTTAACTGATGCCGCATGCGCGCACTTATACAACGGGTTTCCGGTGCCTCTGTTTCTATTGAGGACAAGTTGCATGCGCAGATCGGAGCTGGTTTGCTCGTTTTTATTGGAATTGAAACAGCTGATACGGATGAAGATATTGAATGGCTCTGTAACAAAATCGTGCAACTGCGCATTATGGACGATGACCAGGGCGTTATGAATGTATCTGTGAAAGGTACAGGAAAGGATATCCTGGTAGTAAGTCAATTCACGCTTCATGCATCGGTCAGTAAGGGTAACCGCCCGTCATACATTCGTGCCGCCAGGCCTGAGGTTGCCTTGCCACTCTATGAAAAAATTCTGCAACAGCTTGAGGTAAGTTTGGGGAAAAAAGTAGCTGCCGGTGTTTTTGGAGCAATGATGCAGGTTACTCTGGTTAATGATGGCCCGGTAACAATCTGGATAGATACCAAAGAAAGATCTTAACCTAAACGCTTGCAAAAGCAGATCATTTAACCATTCAGCCATTGCCATCCTTCAACCTTTCAATAATCCCCGAAGTAGAAAATCCCTCCAACAAATTTACCAGTTCAACACTTCCGCCATAGCTTTCTACGATATCATGTCCTACTACTGTTGACTTGGTATAATCACTTCCCTTAACCAGAACATCAGGGCGTACTGATTTTATGAGTGCTAAGGGTGTTTCTTCATCAAATAAGATTACTGCATCTGTATAGGTGAAGGAAGCCATAATCAATGCACGGGTCTCTTCATTCTGTAATGGCCTGCCCGGCTTCAGTTTGCTCACTGAGGCATCCGTATTCAGGCCGACAATAAGAACATCACCCAGAGAACGTGCCGCGGCAAGCAGGTGGATGTGCCCGGCATGTATCAGGTCAAAACAGCCATTGGTAAATACGACTCTGCGGTTTTTTAACCGCCATACAGCCACCTGGCGTTTTAATTCAGTTAGCGTGATGATTTTTTTTTGTGTCAATTGCAGATAGTTCATGGAGCTGCTTTTTTACGGTTATAGATTGGCAAAATGATAAGGGATATCAATCCCAGCGCCAGCATACCAAAAACCTGCGTAGTATGGTTAAGAATGGCATATGCCAGGCCATCATCATCAGAAATACTATACAATAAAAGAGCCTGTGTTACAATTGCATGAAAAGTGCCGAAACCTCCCTGTACCGGTGCAGCCCATCCAAAAGCCCCGAATACCATCACGGCAAGTGCGGCATTCCATCCAAGAGTTGCCGTAGCCGGAAAGCTGTAGAAGCATACCAATGACATCAGCAGGTACATAAACCAGATCAAAACTGTGTAGAGCAAAAAGAGATTTCTGTTCTTCAGTCTTCCGATAGTTTTAATGCCATCAACAAACCCACGGAGCATGTCTTTAATCTTCAAATAATACCGGGTACTTCGTAGCCTTACAATAAAGAACCAGAAAACAAAAAGTATAATGGCAAATGAACCAATAACAATAACATAAAACAGGAGTCCTTGCGAAACTAACAACATGGCTTTTTCACTCATCGGTCCGAAGACATACGTATCGGCCATGCTGCTCATTTTTTCAAATTCGAGCAGTAAGATCAGGAAGAGCAAAAGAAAGATAGTGAGTACATCAATTACCCGTTCCACTACTACTGTGCCGAACACCTTGTTCATTGGAATCTTTTCGTAGTTGCTTAGCAGGGCGCTTCTGGATACTTCACCGAGACGTGGAATGGCAAGGTTAGCCATATAACCCACCATCAGGGAACCCAGTGTATTGATCAGCCTGGGAGAATAGCCCATGGGGTGAATCAGCATGTTCCAGCGCAGCGACCGGAATGTGTTACTGATGAGGCCAAAAAGCAGGGCAAGAACCGGCCACCACCAGTTGGCTGATTCCAGTTTCCTCTTTATTTCTTCCAGGTTTTGGTTACGGATCACCAGCCAGAAGAGAAATCCTCCGATTGCTGCGAATAATAGAATGCGAACTGCTGAGAATATTTTCTTTTTCACTGAGGGTTCAATCTGTTCTGATCATTCGGGAAAACAATAGCGGGCCTGAACAATTTGGCTGCTTCAAACTCCATGCTGGCATAAGAGATAATGATGACCACATCGCCTACAACGGCGCGCCGGGCTGCAGGCCCATTGAGGCAGATCACCCCGGTACCTCGAATACCTTTAATTACATAGGTTTCAATGCGTTCCCCGTTGTTTACATTAACTACCTGTACTTTTTCATTCTCAATAAGGTTACAGGCATCCATCAGGTCTTCATCAATTGTTATACTACCCACATAGTCTATGTTGGCCTCCGTAACTTTTACCCGATGAATCTTTGATTTAACTACTTCAATCACCATAACGGGCGCAAAGATAGGAATTGAAAACGGAACGGCTTTTTGTAGTAAGCAAAAGGTGAACGACAGATTAGATACAGATTATTGGGACAATTAAGTAAGCGAGTTAAGTATCGTATTGAATACAGCATAGCAAGTGATCGGCTTCGCCGCAGCCATTTAACCATTTAACCATTTAGCAATTTAACCCACCAACCACTGCTTTGCAAGATGAACGAATGGTCCTAAGCCCTAAGCAGAGGTACAAGAGAACTGATATTTGTTTGTTCATTGTACTGCCTTTTAAGATGCTTTTGAAAAATCGGAGTCATTTTTCTACAGCTACCTGTTTGCAGATTAAAGTAACCTGCACCGCGCCAATGGTTTAATCAGTATTTATTGCCACTTTTTTGTACCTTGAAAAGGTTTACAGCTCAGCTTCTTAGGAGGAAAACTATTTTAATCCGGCCGTTAAAACAAAAAGTTGATTTACAGAAATGATACAGCAGCAAATTTTCCGCTTAGTTGAAAATACAGCAATATGAAAAAGGATAGTAGCCACAACATAGATATTCAACCCTTGTGCTGCAAGCTGGTTGAGAAGCGCCCGGGAGCAAAGTTGCTCTTTCGTAAATGCAAAGGGTGGCTGGCAGTCTGCCTGGTTACTTTGTTGCCATTACAACCTGTTGCACAGAATGTACTGATCATCGAAAGCCAGTCGTACAATTCCGGACATGTTATGGATATCGTCTGGGAGTCTGCTGCCGGCAATATGGGATTAACGGCAACTATCGGGGCACAGTCTGAATTGTCAGACACTTCATTCTTTGCGGGAACAGATGCATTGATTATTTCATCCGGGGTCATTCTTCTTTCAAACGCACAGATAAATACCATTATCGAATTTATGAAAAGCGGCAGAAGTATCTACCTGCAGGGTGAATACGACTGCGCCTTCTACAACACAAATACCACCTTTGAAGCGATGGTAAATGATTACGGAGGAGTGCTTGATCTGAATGGTACCATTGCGGGAACACTGGCTCCCATGAATGTTCTGGGAGCATTGGCAACCACTCCGAACACGGTCAGCCCTTTAAGTTATTTCTGGTATGGCTGCAGGGCAAATGCCTGTGCCAACGTAGAAACCTTTCTGGAGTTCAATGATGATTATTTCGGGTTCATCTTTTGTCCGCCAAACAGTGACTATGGCCGGGTGGTTTACACGACCGATCAGGACTGGATAAATCAATCCACCAGTATTCCGTTATTGGAAAATATCCTTACACTGATTACAGAAAACACGTATGAATGTTCCGGTCAGAATTTCTTTACCGTTGATTTAGGCGTCGATACTGCCATTTGCGAAGATTCTGCTTATGTACTTCATGGAGGCCCTGCGGGCTATTCACAGCTTTGGTCAACCGGTTCTACAGCAGATAGTATAACAGTTAATACAGCAGGAGTGTATTGGGTTAGTGTAAGTAACGGGAGTTGCATAGTGAGCGATACCGTGGTCATAACAGAGGTTCCCTGTAATTCCAACCCGGTATCATTTCTCGTCTCCGATACCGTGTTGTGTGAGAAATTCTGTATCGACTTTTTCGATAATTCAACAAACAACCCTACCGCATGGCAATGGACATTTGAGGGGGCAGTGCCACAATCATCAACTGTTCCGGATCCGGCAAACATTTGTTATGATTTTCCCGGTGTTTATGATGTCACACTCATAACCACCAATGTTAATGGATATGACACCTTGTATCTTCCGGATTTTATTACAGTTAATGCGACACCTCCGTTTCCAACCATTAGCCAAAATGGGAATACACTCACCTGCAGCCCGGCTGATTTTTATCAATGGCAATTCAACACCGTAGATATTCCTGGAGCTACGAATCAATCCTATACCATGACACAGTCGGGGCTCTATACGGTGATTGTGTTTGATCAAAATGGTTGCAAGAATTCAAAGACAGAGAATTTTACCATCACCGGTATTGACGTGGATCATTTTGAGGAGCAAGTATTAATCTATCCGAATCCTTCATCCGGAACTTTTATTATTGAATGGTCAAAAATGGCCGGAGTTGATGTTGCAGTAAGCGTAGTTAATGCACTTGGGCAAGTGGTTTTCTCATCGGTTGAAAGACTTACTGCCATAAATTCCAAATCTGAACTCAATTTGGGTAATTGTACTCCGGGCATTTATTGTATTGAACTAAGTACGTCAGCTAACCTGATGAAGAAGAAAATAGTGATTGCGTATTAAGCCTGGCAGCCTGCTGCAGGCATTGAAATGCAGTACGCCCATAGATGATACAGGTCGCTCTGTTGAAAACAGTTGAGTTTGCCATCAGATGGAACAGGTTATGCAACAACAAAAGTCATTTTTTTTGAACATTACGGAACCATGGCTGTTTTCGGATCATGCTGAGATATATACTCATTCTTCTATTGGTAACCTGCAATAGAGTACCGGCTATTTCTCAACCGGCCTATTATTATTACAATCCGGTAAATGCCGGTGTAAACAACTATTTTTTCAATACTGCAGTAAGCAAAAAATTCCTGTTCATTTTTACACAAACTGAATTGTCTTCGGCCGGATTTACCGGTGCCACAACTCTTACTTCGCTTTGGCTGAAATCGAATACTCCGGCGAACCTGAGTATAGAAAATTTGAGGATTACTTTAGGGCATACCAACCTGGTAACTCCAGTAAATACTTTTGCTGATAATTTTAATACCGGAACACCGGTAGTTGTATTGGATGAACCCACGTATGCCTATCCGGTTGCGGCGGGTCCCTGGAATGATCCGCCTGCCGGCTGGTCAGAAATTCCTTTGCCGGTACCTTTTACCTACAACTTTGCTGATAACCTGGTGCTGCAATTTGAATTTGAGGATATCAGCACGGCAATACCATTCTATGCCGGTAACGGAGGCATCCCAATTACCGTATTAACAGAGGTTAGCGGGGGAGTTGTTGCTACTTCATCTACTTCGCGGATGATGATTGGTTTTAGTGCAGGTCCCACGTCACCGCTTGCCCTGGCAGCTTCAGATTCAGCCGTTTGCGAAAAGTTCTGTGTCAGTTTCACCGACCTGTCAACAAATAATCCTCTATCCTGGCAATGGACTTTTGAAGGGGGTTCTCCGGCAACTGCATCTGAGCAGGCACCGCAAAATATCTGTTATGCTTCACCCGGAATATTTGATGTCACACTGGTTACCACAAACGTTGATGGTAGCGATACCATCGTTATGGAAGACTTCATTACGGTTTTTGCTACGCCCGCATTCCCTGTTATTACACAAGATGGAAACCTGCTTACCTGTAACACTTTCGAAAGTTATCAATGGCAATTCAATACGGTCGATATTCCGGGAGCAACCGATGCATCATATATGGCCACGGCATCAGGCTTATATACGGTGATTGCCGGCGATGAAAATGGCTGTAAAAACTCTGCTTCAGTAAATGTGGTGTTAACCGGGATAGATGAGCGGGATCATCCGGCAAGTATCCGTATTTATCCAAACCCTTCCGGCGGCACTTTTAATCTTGAATTTGCGGAGGGAGGTACGGCAGGCATGCTGCATATAGCTCTTAAAAATGCATTTGGCGAGACCGTTGCAACCTGGGAAGAAAGTGCATACAATCTAAGCGGCAGCAAATTGAGCGTTGACAAGGTTGCCAATGGAATTTATTATCTGGAAGTTATAAGGGATAATCAATACTTCAGGCAAAAGATCATCATCCTGAAATAGCGTTAACAGGAAATTCCTGCAGGTGGCAGATTCGCCGTTCATTATTTTATAAGCATATTATCCAGCAAACGTACCCCGGCAACCATCACTGCGGTAACCGCAACGATATGGATCGCATCGCCCCAGCCATTTATTGGAAGAAAGGTATCGGTATCACAAAATTCGAAGTAATCAACACTGGCTTCCGGAAATGACTGAATTTGTTTTATGCAAAGAGCCTGTAATGTTGCAGGCGTGTAATACTGAAAATTTTCGGCTGCAAATTGAAGCGATTTAAAGATGATGGAAGCATTTTCTAAACTAAGAGAAGTCAGCCTGATATTCCTGGAACTCATAGCCAGTCCGTTAGCTTCTCTCAGTATCGGGCAGATCACAATATGCGTAGATCGTCCGGTATGGGTAACCAGCCGCTCCAGAACTTTAACCTGTTGAAAATCTTTCTGCCCCAGGTACATGTTAGCAGGATTAACAATAGACAAAAGCCGGTCAACAACATTGGCAACGCCCTGGAAATGTCCCGGCCTGGAACGGCCTTCTAATAAATGTTCGAGGTGCCCCAGATCATACCGGTGTAAATGCAGCAGGCCCTCTTCCGGATAAATATCGTCGGTAGACGGTAATAGCAAAACATCACAGCCTGACTGGATCAGCAATTCAATGTCCTTCTCAACTGGTCGTGGATACCTTTCCAGGTCTGCCGGATCATTGAATTGGGCCGGATTTACAAAAATACTGCACACAACCAGGTTGTTTTCAGTTTTCGCTCTTGCTATCAGGGACAGATGCCCGGCATGCAATGCGCCCATGGTTGGCACAAATCCAATGGACTTTGCATGTATTCTCTGTTCGTTTAAAAAATCGCTGGCAGCCGTAGCTTTCCTAAACAGGATCAATATTTTTATTTTGATAGGGGCGAAAGATAGAAAAAGTAGTCAGCATAGCTAAAATTCAGACATTTGATCCCTTTTTTGACAAGAACTGCAATCAGATTTACCTATCTGCAACCACCACCAGTGATTCCAAAATCCGGAGTTTTGGAAAAGATCAGGTTTTTTTTTAGTATCTTTGCGCACTGATTTTGCTGAGGTAGCCCTAGAACCTCACTCCAAATTGAAAATTCCCAGATGAGCAAAAAAAGAGTACTGATCATCACGCAGGAAATGAAACCCTACCTGGTGCTGTCGGAAATGGCACGCATCACCAACTTACTGCCCGTTCATTTATTGAATCAGGGTATGGAAATCAGGGTGTTAATGCCCAAATTTGGCAGCATTAATGAGCGCAGGCACCGGTTACACGAGGTTGTCAGGCTTTCCGGAATGAATATTATTATTGACGATGACGATTTCCCGCTCATCATCAAGGTCGCATCACTCCCCGGCGCACGGTTACAGGTCTATTTTCTTGATAATGAAGACTTTTTCAAGCGTAAATACGATTTCACCGATGAGCATCACAAGTTCTACGACGACAATGCGGAACGTATGATATTTTTCTGCAAAGGCGCCCTTGAAACGGTAAAAAAATGGGGTTGGCCTCCGGATATCATACACTGTCATGGCTGGATGACCAGCCTGGTGCCCATGTATATCAAAACGGTTTATAAAAAGGAACCGGTATTTCACAATTCAAAAGTGGTCTATTCCGTTTATGATAATCCTTTTCAAGGCAGCCTGGCTAAATCTTTCAATACCAAGGCATTGATCCATAAGGATATTAAAGATGCAGACTTTGATTATTATAAAAAGGGAGACTTCACCGGCCTTAATAAGGGAGGCATTGCCCATTCAGATGCGATTATTATGGGAGATCAGAAAATTGATAAGACATTAAAGACATTTATGAAGGCGCAGAAGAATAAACCTATTCTTGATTTCGTTAACGGTGAAGCCTTTCCTGCTGCTTACCAGGAATTCTATGCATCGCTGATCAAGAAATAACCGGCGTTCACGAATACCCTGGTTCAGGTTACTCTTTTCAACATCCACTGATTGAAAGCTATACTTTGTTTTCCTCACAAAAATTACAACACCCGCAAACGATGTACAGGAAATTGGCAGTTTATTTCCTGTTAGCAGCTTTCGCTTTAGGTTCCTGCAAGAAATCTACAGAAATTGGTCTTGGAATCTTACCACCCGGTTCGGATATCAATGCCATTTTCACGGATACCTTCAAGGTAGTAACCACATCGATCCGCCAGGATTCCCTGGTTACCAGCAATCAGTTCTATAGCCTGTTAGGCAATATGTACGACCCGGTTTTTGGCAAATCATATGCTGCGATTTTTACAGAGTTCCTTTTGCCGACAACGGCTGTTGACCTCGGAGATCCGGATACTTTATTCCTTGACTCGGTAGTGTTGACGATGGCCTATTTTAAGACCTATGGTTATGAAGATGTACCACAGTCTTTTTCAGTGTATGAAGTGATAGAAAAAATGAGCCCTGAACCGGAAGACGGGTATTATTCCAACAGGTCATTCAATACCTCACCTGAATTACTGGGAAGAAAGCAGTTGCTGGTGCCAAATTTAACAGATACCATCACCGTATTGGGAGCAACCTTTCCGCCGCATATGCGCATCCGGCTTTCGGACCGGTTTGGACAAGAACTGTTAAACCAATCCGGCGAAGCCACGCTGGCAACGGATTCTGCGTTTAAGGAATTCTTCAAAGGATTGCTTATTGCTCCTGATACATTAGCTACCCCTTACGCTGCAAATATGATTTACCTGGCCATGCTTTCAGGCACAACAGGTTTGCGGTTGTACTGGCATACGCCCAATAAATCTGGACTTAATCTCAACTTTCCGATCACTACTGATGAAACCCGGACCAACTATTTCAAACATACGTATGCCGGTTCGCTGGTTGCCGACCACCTGATGTCTGAAACAGGTGACGGTGATAGCTTGTTGTTTGTGCAGTCTATGGCCGGCATCAGAACGAGGGTAACGATTCCCAACCTGTTAAACCTTAAAAATGTACTTATTAATAAAGCGGAACTGGTAATCTCGCAACGGCTGGATGCGAACCGGGCCGACAGCATTTTTACTCCGCCGGTACAGTTATTGATCGTTACACTCGACAGTGCCGGCAAGGTGAAGTCGATTCCGGATAATGATGATTTCAACGAAGCATTTCCTTCTTATGGAGGTAACAGGTTGCAATACGGTATTTTGCCTGGCGATACCGTGGCACAATACAAGTTCAGCATTTCCCAACAGATACAGTTGCTGATTGACGGCAACGTTACGGATTACGGATTGTTTCTCATTAATAACAGTGCCCAGGAAACCGCAGACCGGCTCATGGCAGGTGGAGGCAACCGGGCTGATGCTTACCAGGTTAAGCTAAACATCATTTACACTCCAATAGAGTAACATTCTTAAAACAAAGCTAAACGGTATGTGCGGAATAGTCGGTTACATCGGTAATAAGCAGGCCTTCCCCATTCTCATCAAAGGTTTGCATCGCCTGGAATACAGGGGCTATGATAGCGCGGGCGTTGCCCTGCTCAACAATGGACTTCATGTATATAAGAAAGCCGGGAAAGTAAGCGCCCTCGAAGAGTTTGTAGCCGATAAGGATACCCAGGGTACCATCGGCATTGGCCACACCCGCTGGGCTACACATGGTGAACCCAATGATATTAATGCGCATCCTCATTTTTCTGAAACCCGCAAACTGGCCATTATTCACAACGGCATCATCGAGAATTATGGGACACTGAAAGAAGAACTGTTGCTTCGGGGGCATCATTTTGATTCAGATACGGATACGGAAGTTCTCATACACCTGATAGAAGATATCATGATGAATGAAGTACAGGATCTTCCAGAAGCAGTACGCATCGCTTTGAATGAAGTGGTAGGAGCCTATGCCATCGTTATCCTGGCAAAAGACAATCCTGATATGCTGGTGGCCGCCCGAAAAGGAAGTCCTCTGGTTATTGGGATTGGCAAGGATGAGTTTTTCATTGCTTCCGATGCTACACCCATTGTAGAATTTACCAAGAACGTGGTGTACCTGAATGATGAAGAGATTGCCGTACTGAACCGCAACCATGAATTGACTATTAAAACCATTGGCAATAAGGTAAAAACGCCATATATAGAAGAATTGGAATTGAAATTAGAGATGCTGGAGAAGGGAGGGTATGACCATTTCATGCTTAAAGAAATATATGAGCAGCCCAATTCCATTCGCGACAGCCTTCGCGGCAGGTTGAATACCTATACCGGAAAAATTAAGTTAGGCGGCTTTGCTGAATATGAAGAAAAACTGGCGAATGCGAAAGGCCTGACGATGATAGCATGCGGCACCTCCTGGCACGCAGCTATTGTTGCTGAATATTTGTTTGAAGATCTTGCCCGGATTCCGGTGGAAGTGGAATATGCATCGGAGTTCCGGTATCGCAATCCTATTGTTACCCATGATGATATTGTAATTGCCATTTCTCAATCCGGTGAAACGGCGGATACGCTGGCTGCCATACAACTGGCAAAATCGAAAGGCGCCACTGTTTTTGGAATCTGTAATGTAGTAGGTTCATCCATTGCACGCGCTGTGGATGCCGGATCTTATACGCATGCCGGTCCGGAGATTGGTGTGGCAAGTACCAAAGCTTTTACTGCACAGGTTACTGTCTTAAGCATGCTTGCTTTATATACAGCCAGGAAAAGGGGCACCATCACCCAATCACGGTATCACCAATTGATTAATGAACTGGATTCGATTCCTGAAAAAGTGAAACAGGTTCTGAAAACCAATGATCAGATTAAATACATCGCCGACTTCTTTAAGGACACCCGCAACTTCTTGTATCTCGGCCGAGGTTTTAATTTCCCGGTAGGGTTAGAAGGTGCCTTGAAGCTGAAAGAAATTTCATACATACATGCGGAAGGTTACCCGGCGGCGGAAATGAAACATGGGCCAATCGCCTTAATAGATGATGAAATGCCGGTAGTGGTGCTGGCTACAAAAGGCGGCCCTTATGATAAGATCCTGAGCAATATACAAGAAGTGAAAGCACGCAAAGGGCGCATTGTCGCCATTGTAACCGAAGGCGATAAAATTATCCGTGACCTCGCGGAATTTGTGATTGAGATTCCGGAAACAGAAGAACCCCTAACGCCATTGATATCTGTTATTCCCTTACAATTATTAGCGTATCACATTGCGGTATTACGAGGCTGTAATGTAGATCAGCCCAGGAACCTGGCGAAGAGTGTGACCGTGGAATAGACGGCGCAACTCTTACCTTTCAAAAAAAAGTTTAGTATCAGACCCGCTCGAAAAAAAATTAGTGACAAAAATGAAAAAAGGGGCAGTGCGCCCCTTTTTAACATTGATTGCTTTTGAATTCCGGGTCATTTCATGGCAGCATCGAAACGCAACGCCACTTCATCCCAATTAATCACATTCCAGAAAGCTGAAATATAGTCGGGTCGGCGATTCTGATACTTGAGATAGTAGGCATGTTCCCAGACATCCATTCCAAGAATGGGCGTTCCTTTAACTTCAACCACATCCATCAGCGGATTATCCTGGTTAGGGGTAGAAGTTACGGCCAGTTTCTTGTCGGTATTCACAATCAGCCAGGCCCATCCTGAACCGAACCGGGTAGTTCCCGCAGCAGAGAAGGCTTCGTAAAATTTTTCAAAACTGCCCAGGTTGGAGGTGATGGCGTCTAGTAACGCACCTTTTGGAGAGCCTCCTCCTCCGGGTTTCATGATAGACCAGTAAAGAGAGTGGTTATAATGGCCACCGCCATTGTTGCGTACAGCCATCTGGAACTTAGAGATGTTTTTGCAGATATCTTCAATGCTCCAGCCTGAAGCATCATTGCCTTCCAGTGCTTTATTGAGGTTGGTTACATAGGCAGCGTGATGCTTGTCGTGATGGATTTGCATGGTCATGGCATCGATATGCGGTTCAAGTGCATCATAGCCGTAGGTTAATGGGGGAAGTTGAAAAGCCATAAAATTTTAAGGTTTAAGTTTAAGAATAAGAGCTTTGATTGATTTACTGAAAGCCTGCCCGATGCCGGAAGGCAACAGCCACAGGAAAGCACAAATATAGCCTTTTGGCTTCGTTCAGGGCGACTGGTTACTTGTTTGGAAGCAGCACAATTTGAATATCGGATATTGGGTGTGGCATATAATAAATTTCAAGAGCGGATAGAAAACGATACAGGAGCTATTTTGGGTATGCTTCATTATTTTCTTTTGTCTCTAAAAAAATCCCGTAGCAAGGCAGTGCAGTCTTCTTCCAATACGCCGGACTCTGCGATACACTTGGGATGTAATGGGGAAGGCGTAAATAGAGTGAACCCTTTCTTTGGATCCGAAGCACCAAATACCACCTGCTTTATTTGTGCCCAACCGATGGCACTGGCACACATCATGCAGGGCTCGAGAGTAACATACAAAGTGCAATCCGGCAGATACTTGCTGTTGAAATAATTAGCTGCTGCCGTAAGGGCAATGATTTCCGCATGTGCTGTTACATCTTTCAAACGCTCTACCTGGTTATATCCTTTACCTACAATCTGGTTTTGGCTGACGATAACGGCACCGATAGGGACTTCTTCTTCCTGTAGTGCCCTTTTGGCTTCTTTAATGGCCAGGCTCATAAAATATTCGTGAGAAAGTATAGTCATTTGGCAGTTCTGCTTAACTTTTTTCAGAGTAATAAGCGTAATGGCTTCATTCGGCAATTAGAAAAACCGGATTGTCCCTTATGTGCAGGAGCTTGAAAAATGAATGCCTAAGGTCTGTTTCAAGGGTGTAGTACAATTCGTTCATCTTTTCAAGTAATGGTTAGTGGGTTAAATGGTTAAATGGTTAAATGGTTGAATGGTTGAATGGTTGTGGCGAAGCCGATCATTTGCTATGCTGTATTCTCTATGCAACTTTACTCACTTACCTTATTGTACCAATAATCGATATCCTATATGTCGTACACCTTGTTTCAATAGGGCAACAGCCGTTTGCCGGATTTTTGCATTCCTTGCGATTTTTCCTCTTTATCATACTACGCTTTTCTTCTATCCGTCAACTGCCATTTTTTTTTATCTTTGGCGGCATTAAAAATATAGATTCTTTTGAAGCGCTCTATTTTCCTTTTTCTTATCACGGCACTTGCTACGTTTTCAGCGACAGCTCAAAAGTTGTGGACACTGGAAGAGTGCGCGGCGCATGCCTTACAGCATAATATCACCCTGAAGCAGGCCGAACTGAATGAGGAGCTATCTGCCTTATCGCTTTCCCAGTCCAACCTGAACCTTTTGCCAAACGTAAATGCAAGCACCGGTTACTATTTCAACTTTGGAAGAACGATTGATCCCACCAGTAACTTATACGTTAATCAGAATACCCAAACCAATACTGTACAGCTTTCGCTCGGATGGACACTTTTTAATGGATTACAAAGGTTAAACACCATCAAGCAAAATGAATTCAGCCTGATGGCCAGTGAATACAATACAGCCAATACGGAACAGAATATTCAATTGTATGTGGTGGGGAGTTTTTTGGAAATCGTTTATGCAAAAGAGAATCTCGCCAATGCTGATGAACAACTCAAGCTTTCCATTGCGCAAATGGAGCGCACCAAACTGCTTGTAAGTGCCGGAACATTATCACAGGGAGCACTCTATGACATTGAAGCACAGGTGGCTAATGATGAACTGAACAAGGTTACCGCACAGAATCAACTGGATATTTCAAAACTGAACCTGGCGCAACTGATGAACCTCAGTGAACCCATTGACGTAAGCGTGCCACCGCTGGAGATTAATTCCGGTTTACTGGGCGATTTGAACCTGACGGCTGACAGTATCTATGCCACTGCCGTAAAAACACAGCCCGTAATTAAGAATGCGGAGTACAGTTTGTTGAGTTATGAAAAAGGACTGGCTGTGGCTAAGGGTTCATTGTATCCTTCCCTTTCATTTTTTGGCAGCCTTTCGACTAATTACTCAGATGCCTATCAGCGCCTTGCTTCCATAGATACGGTTACCGGCGAACCGGTTCCGATTGGCTATGTACTCAGCAGTAATGAAGTTGTGGTATCTCCGGGTTTTGATCTCATCCCCACTTACAAGGCTAGCGGCTATACAGATCAGTTTAAAGACAACTTCGGTCAGGCCTTTGGCTTCAGCCTGGATATCCCCATTTTTAATAACTGGAGTACGCGCAACAATGTGAGCAGGTCGAAGATCAATGTGCAGAATGCAGAGTATTCGCTGCAATCCGCGAAGCAGCAATTGCAGAAAGATGTGCAGACGGCATACCAGGATGCAATAGCCGCCAAGAACAGCTACACTGCCGCTTTGAAAAGTGTTGCGGCGCTTGAAAAATCTTTTGATGATGCGGAAAGAAAATTTAACCTCGGTGCAATCACTTCCATTGATTACATCACGGCAAAAAATAATCTTACTAAAACCCAATCCTCACTGCTTCAATCAAAATACCGCTATATTTTTAAACTGAAGGTATTGGATTTATACCAGGGTAAACCTTTAACGCTTTAATAGGTATGTTCAAAAATAACCGGTTACTCATATTTCTCATTGCCGTGGTAGCAGTGCTGTTGATTGTCTTGCTGATTGGAAAGCAGCAAGGCTGGATCGGTGGTGCAAAGGCAATTGAAGTAAGCGCGGAGGCAATTACCCGCAAAGACATTGTGGAGCGTGTTTCTGCCAGCGGAAAAATCTATCCGCAACTGGATGTGAAGTTGAGCCCGGATGTGTCGGGTGAGGTAACTGAATTATATGTGAAGGAGGGAGATTCTGTGAAAGCCGGCGTAGTGCTGGCCAAAATCAAACCCGACATTTACCAGGCTATTCTTGACCGGTCGATTGCTGCGCTGAATACGGCAAAATCTAATTCACTGCAATCACAGGCAGCACTGACGCAGGTAACGGCAGAGTATGAACGCGCGGAAAAGAATTATAACCGAAACAAGACCCTCTATGATCAGAAAGTAATTTCCGATGCGGATTTTGAGAACATTGATGCAGCCTATAAAGCGGCGAAAGCCAATTATGAAGGTGCAGTAATGACAGTAAAAGCTGCTGACTATAATGTGCAGAGTGCAGCAGCCAGCGTGAAGCAGGCCCAGGAAGACCTGAACAAGACAACCATATACGCTCCCATTGACGGCATCGTTTCGCAGCTGAATGTTGAAAAGGGTGAACGCGTGCTGGGTACGACACAGATGCAGGGAACCGACATGATGCATATCTCTGACCTGAATGCGATTGAAGCAAGGGTTGATGTCAGCGAAAATGATGTGTTGCGTGTGAAGATTGGTGATACCACGGAGATTGAACTCGACGCGTATCCTGATAAAAAATTTAAAGGAGTGGTGAACCAGATTGCCAATTCTGCCAAGAGTACGCTCACCGGGCAGTCTGAACAAGTTACCAATTTTGAAGTCAAGATATTGCTACTGAAAGACTCTTATAAGGAGCTCATTGGTTCAGATGGCAAAAAATTTCCTTTCCTGCCCGGCATGTCGGCATCGGTTGCCATCATGACCAATAAGGTGACTAACATGCTTGCCATACCCATACAGGCGGTTACAACCAGGGATCCGGCAGATACGTTGTCGGCAAAAGGAGATAAAGACAGCGCAGAAAAACCTGAAGCCGATGCAGAAAATAAGGAAACCGCTAAGAAGGAATCAGCCAAACCGCTGGAAGTGGTTTTTATAGTGGAGAATGGCAAAGCGAGAATGGTAACTGTAAAAACCGGTATCCAGGACGATGAATATATAGAAATTAAAGACGGCCTGAAAGGAGAGGAGCAGGTGATTACCGGCCCTTTCAGTTCCATTTCACGGTTGCTGAAAAACGGGGATGCCGTGACAGTAGTGGACAAGTCGGAACTATTTAATACCGAATCCAAATAGGGCAGGATGTTGGAAAAAGCCGGCAGATGCTGAACGGAAATCATCTAATCCGTTACATTATTTTTTAAGTCTTCACGGTATCATTGCTATCTTTCAGCTAACTATCAGTAATCTCTGTTTTACGTATGGCTGAATCCAGAATTAGTATGGTGGGTGGTGGCAGCTGGGCTACGGCACTCACCAAGGTATTGAATGAGAACAGGCATTTCGTTACCTGGTGGCTGCGCGACGCTCAGGCAGTGGCACATTTGGAGGAAAAACATAATAATCCGAATTACCTGAGTTCGGTTGATTTCAAGCTCAAATACATTGCACCAACCACAGATCTGAAAAAGACCATTGATGCGGGCGATATCATTTTTCTTGCTGTGCCGGCTGCCTATCTGAAGCAAGCGCTTCAACCGCTAAGCCGCGATGCTTTCAAAGATAAAATTATTGTGTCAGCAATCAAGGGTATGATTCCGGGTGATAACCTGGTGATCGCCGATTTTATGCATAATTATTATGAAGTGCCCTTAAAAAATAATGTCATCATCAGCGGACCTTGTCATGCCGAAGAAGTAGCACTGGAAAAACTCAGCTACCTCACTCTGGCAGGTCAGCAAAATGAATTTGCCGAACTGACCTGTACATTACTGCGCTGCCCCTACGTTCGTTGCACTCCCTCAGATGATATTTATGGTACGGAATACGGTGCGGTATTAAAAAACATATATGCGTTGGCCGCCGGTATTTGCCATGGGCTGGGTTATGGTGATAATTTTCAGGCGGTGCTCATTTCCAATGCAATTGAAGAGATGGAGCGATTTGTGAAAGCGGTACATCCGATAACGCGCGACATCAAGGATTCCGCATATCTCGGCGATCTGATGGTTACCGCCTATTCCCAATTCAGCCGGAACCGGACTTTTGGCAACATGATCGGCAAAGGGTATTCTGTGAAGGCTGCATTACTGGAAATGAATATGATAGCGGAAGGGTATAATGCCGCTGCATGCATTCATGAAGTAAATAAGCTGTTTAACGTGGATATGCTGATAAGTGAAGCAACCTATCGCATTTTATATGAAGGGGCTGATGCGCGGGAAGAGATGAAAAAAGTAAGTGATGGGCTGAGTTGATATTGCTGATCACATCCTGCATTCTTCGAAGTGAAACGGGCCAGACCGGAATGATACCGGTATAAAAAAATTCATCAGATCTATACCTGTTGATCATGATGAACCATCTGATAAAGATTAGTCCGGGCCAGATGGGTGCACTTCAGATTACCTGACAACCAACCTTTCAATTTCTTTTTTCACTTCCAGGAATTCTTTCCATACTTCCTTCACAATTTCCGCTGCCGGTTTTATGGTACGGATTTGGGCACTTACTTCGCCGATCTCTAATTCACCGTTTTCCAGGTCGCCTTCAAACATACCCCGTTTTGCACGGGCTCGGCCCAGGATGGTGCGTAGTTCTTCAGCCGAGGCGCCACGGTCTTCAGCCGCTTGTATCTGTTCGTAAAATTTATTTTTTATCAACCGGACCGGTACCACCTTTTTCATGGCCAAAACCGTACTGCCTTCTTCCGTTGTGATAATTTTCTGTTTGAAATTTTCATGGCCGCTGGCTTCGGTGCTGGCAGCAAAGCGTGTTCCCATCTGCACCCCTTCGGCACCTAATGCAAAAGCAGCCATCATAGACCTGCCCGATGCAATACCACCTGCTGCAATTACGGGAACAGAGACCGCTTCTTTCACCAGCGGAATCAATACCAGGGTGGTGGTTTCTTCACGCCCGTTATGCCCGCCGGCTTCAAATCCTTCCGCCACCACCGCATCGCATCCGGCCTCTTCCGCTTTCTTTGCAAATTTTGAACTGGATACTACATGCACTACTTTAATTTGCTGTTGTTTTAAGATTGATGTCCAGGTTTTAGGATTTCCGGCTGAAGTAAAAACAATCTTTACCCCTTCTTCTATAATGATCTTTATATGCTGCTCAATGTCGGGATAGAGCAGCGGAACATTCACGGCGAAAGGAAACGAAGTGTTTGCTTTGCATTTTCGAATATGTTCTTTCAAAATTTCCGGGTACATGGAACCTGCACCAATAATTCCCAACCCGCCCGCATTGCTTACGGCAGCTGCCAGTTCCCATCCCGAACACCAGATCATTCCAGCCTGTATGATCGGATACCTGATTTCAAAAAGTTGTGCGATACGATTGGGAGTCAAAACAATTTAACAATTTAGCAATTTAACCATTTGACAATTTAGCCATTCAACCATCCCTAAACTCACCTCATATCAATCTCCGTATCATCCCCCAAATTCAACGTCTGGCTCATTCCCCGTATGGTCGCATCATTGCCTACCAGAGAATGATGAAGCAATACATCACTGATTACAGAGTTGCTGCCGATAATGGAATCTTTCAGTATAGAGGAAGCGATCGTCGTATTTTCGCCAATGGTTACATTGGGTCCGACGATGCAATTATTCAGCTTGCAATTATCCGCAATACTAACCGGATCAATAATAATGGAGTTCTCGTATTGAAGGGTAGAAGCCAGTGCATGCCCCATTTTCTTTAGCAGGATGGAATTTGTTTCCAGCAGGGTTTCTTTCCTGCCGCAGTCAAACCAGTTATTCACTTTGTATCCCTTGAAAACAACACCGTTTTCAATCATACGCATGAGGGCATCCGTTAGCTGAATCTCCCCGCGCGTAACGATATTGTTTTTTATGTTGTGGTCCAATGCTTCAAAAAGTGCTTTGGATTCATTGATTTTATACAGGCCAACCAGAGCAAGATTCGATTTGGGGATCTGGGGTTTTTCAATCAGCCTGTTGATGAGTCCGCCTTTCTCATCCATTTCCACCACGCCAAAAGTGCGCGGGTCATCTACTTTCTTAACGCAAAGCAAGGAGGTGGGCGCCGAAACGATTTCTTTCATATTCAGGTCAAAGACACTGTCGCCGAGTGCAATAAAAACCGGTTCATTTTCTTTTACTGCATTACGCGCATACCATATTGCATGGCCAATGCCTTCTCTGGATGGTTGATCTACGAAGACAGCCCTGATATTCGGATACTTTTTTTCAACAAAATCCTTGATCTTATCGCCCAGGTAACCGATGATAAAAATGTATTCATTTATTCCGGCTTCAATCATTTCATCAATAATAAATGCCAGAATAGGTTTTCCTGCAATCGGTATCAGCGCCTTGGGCTGCGTATAGGTATGCGGCCGAAGTTTCGTTCCTGTGCCTGCCACAGGGATAATAGCCTTCATGGTGTGATGTTTAGCCGGCAAAATACGATAAAGCATCCGTAGTGGAAAGTTGGCGTTAAGAAGCCCTTAAAAAGTATTCGCCGTTTATTGCCGGAAGGTGAGCACACTGGTGACCGGATAATGGTCTGAATACTTTTCGCAGATGGTTTTGTAACTCAAAACCCGGAAGGTGGGATCTGCAAATATGTAATCAATGCGGAAGATTTCCGGAAAGCCGCTATAGGTGGGGCTGATACCCCAGCCGGCCTCTAAAAAAGTATCCTGCAGTTGATTCGAAAGCGTATGGTAGGCAAAGGAAGCAGGTGCATCGTTAAAATCTCCGCATACGATGACCGGGTATGGACTCTCCACAATTCTCTTCTCAATATCCAGTGCCTGTTCCCCGCGATAGATATAGGCCCGTTTAAGTTTCGAAAAGATTTCCCTTGTTGGCTTAACCTGCACTTCCTGGTTTTCGGAAATATCATCAAGATATTGATAGTCTTGCCTGGAGAGATAGATGGATTGCAGGTGAATATTAAAGACACGGACGTAGATGGAGTCCAGCCTGATATCGGCATAGCTGCAGGAGTTTTGTGTTTTGTTGTCAAACTTGACAGTACCATGGCCGGTTACAGGGTACCGGCTAAAGATCGCTGTACCCCAGGCACGCCCTTTTTTCTTTGATTTTTTTTCGAAATGATAATAGGGTAAACCAGCCGCCGAAACCAGCTGCTGAATGGTTTGAAACTTACCGGTGTCAGCATTATAAAACTCCTGCAGGCAAACAATATCCGGATTTGAGGTGCTGATTGTTTCAATAATACCATGCAATGCATCTGCTGAATTGCTCCAGTGATATAAGTCGAAATTGCGTACGTTATAACTCATCACCCGTATATCTGCCGTTGCTTTCGTCAGCGTTTTTGAAGGATAATGAAAGGAAAAATAA
Organism: uncultured Bifidobacteriaceae bacterium; assembly: GCA_964524035.1. Lineage (GTDB taxonomy): Bacteria > Bacteroidota > Bacteroidia > Chitinophagales > UBA10324 > JACCZZ01. The sequence continues at coordinate 18,913 of CAZGBP010000007.1, read as the reverse complement.
GTGGCGGAAACCGGCCAGGTAATCAATAGCGCCAGCATAGGTATAAGAAGATACTTGAGCCGAACCACCATCCAGAAAAAAACAAAGAAGATATTGACGAGCAAAAAAAACAGGAAAAACAAACCGAAAAAAGAAATGAACCACCACTCGGCAGGGTTGAGATAAATGCTCCATCCGCTGATTGCCAGCGCAAATGCTGCTGCCAGATTTATCAGGACGAAAAGCTTTTTTATAAATTTCAATACCGCAGTTTTAGGTATGAGCGAGAATGTGGTTTATGGCAATGCGGCTGTTGCCCTCAGCATGATGCTGATTATCGGCAACGCCGTCAGCAGATCACGAATCTTCTTTGCTCACAAGAAACAAGAATTCTTTTTCTTCTCTCGTAAGCGATTCATAGCCAGATAGTGCAATCTTATCAAGTATGCTATCCAGTTTTTCCTGCCTGGCTGAGGGTGTACTGTTTTTTTTGGTTTTTGATTTTAAAGGACGTTTGTCACGGTGAGTTACTTTCAACGGAGGACGCCGTTTGAACAGGGAAGCAACATTATCAAATATCCGGTTTACACCGGCAGCCAGATCTCTTCCCTGCTGCATTTGTCTGACAAAAAAGAACCCAAATAAGGCGCCTCCCAAATGAGCGATATGTCCACCGGCATTGGAAGACGGAATACTGATAAGATCAATTATCACGGTGATTAAAGCAATCCACTTAATCTTAACAGGCCCTAAGAACATCAGGAAGATCACATAATCGGGCACCAACGTTGCAGCGGCAACCATAATGGCCATGACACTTGCCGAGGTGCCCCATGCCCGGGCTTCCGGCACTGCTGCGTTGAAGACAGGAAAAATCTGGTAGCTGATAATGAAAAGCAAAGCTCCGGCTAAACCACCAAGCAGATAAACCGGCAGGATCTTCCTTACACCCATAAATTCAGTCAGGATCGTGCCAAACCAATAAAGCAAGAGCATATTAAAAAGTATATGGAGCAGGTCGCCATGTGTAAACATATAGGTGATCAATGTCCAGGGCTGACGAAGCAGCATACCAAGGTCAGACGGGACCGCAAAAAAATCCTTAAAGAAGTACATGTCCGGGCCATTGCCCGACAACCAGAAAATAAGCCTTGCAATACTGATGAGCAGGAATACCGACACATTGATGGCAATCAATTGCAGCACGATGCTGTTGTTACGCAGCAACGTTTGCCTTATCTCATTCCAAAATGTGTTATTACGCATCAATAAAAATCTTTTCGGTTGTTCTTGTTCCACAATCGAATTAAGATAAATCCAAACAACATTCCTCCGATATGCGCGAAGTGTGCAATGCCGCTCTGTGTACCGGAAAATCCTGCGTACAATTCAAACAGGCCGTAAAAAATTACAAAATATTTTGCCTTAATCGGAATTGGAGGAAACAACAGATACAGATAGGTGTTTGGAAACAGCATGCCGAAGCCCAGAAGAACGCCAAACACCGCACCGGAGGCACCTACAATGGGAATATCTGCAAGAATTTGCAGAAAACTGCTGGCCATTTCTCCGGATTGGCTGATGAAGTCAGGGTTAAGCGGTTGTTGTTTCCATTGACTGATGAACTGGTCAATGGCATTCATATTCAACAGGTGGTCGTAGCGGGCCGAAAGTGTTGCAAATTCAGGAATTCCCGGATGGATGAGATAGGCATTGATGGCATCCTGCATGTTGGAATATTCATACCAGGTTACACCCAGGTGCAGGAATGCGCCTCCCAGTCCGCATACAAAGTAGAAGATCAGGAAGCGCTTTGGCCCCCAATGATTTTCCAATACGCTGCCAAACATCCATAAGGAAAACATATTGGAGAATATATGCATCAGGCTTCCATGCATAAACATATGTGTCACCAGTTGGTAAGGCCGGAATTCAGATGAAGTAAAGAAATGCAGACCAAGTATATCGACTAACCTGATGTTATAACTACTCTGCAATACCACGGTGGCCAGGAATAGCAGGCCATTAATAATCAATAAATTTTTTACTACCAAAGGAAGTATCTGAAAACCCTGCGGTCGGAAGTTTGTCATGTGAAGTCGTGCGCGCTTTCTCTTAAATGAATTGGCGAAAATAGAAAATGGTTAGGAGGAAAACAGGATCAGCACTACAAATGTGATGTTGCGCACCCTGAACGCAATAAGTCCAGCACTACTTATACGGCAGTTGTGCCTTTTTGAAACAGCTTTTCAATATCGCCCAGGTCAAAAGTAACTACTGTATGGCGGCCCTCCGGCGTAAAATACGGTAACTCACAGGCGAAGAGCTGATCAATCAGGTTACGCATTTCTTTTTCCGAAAGGGTTTCCCCGCTCTTTATCGATGCCTTTTTTGCCATGGACAAGGCAACCTGGTGGCGTTTCCCGAGCTTCACATTGGAATTGCTTTGTTTGAATTCATCCAGTATGCTTTCAATCAATTGTTTGTGGTCCGTTTCGCGGATATCGGATGGAACGCCATGCATCACGAATGAGTTTCCGCCAAATTCCTGGATGTCGAAACCTAGCCCGGTGAATTCAGGCAGCAACTCACGGAGTAATTCAACATCGGCAGCAGCAATATGCAGTGTTTCCGGGAAAAGTTGTTGTTGCGTGCTCAGGTTATGCAACTCCAGGCCCTTCATGTACTTTTCGAAAAGTATGCGCTCATGGGCAGACTGCTGATCGATTAGTATGAATCCGGATTTTATCTGCGTTACAATAAACCTGTCGTGTAACTGAAAGGGCGGTATCTGCTTTTCTGAATAGTCTTCAATGGCGCCCTGGCTGTGTTTATTTTCTGCTTCCCAGCTGCTGGGAACTGTAAGCGTTGTTTGATCTTGGGTTCGCGCAATTTCAAAAAGTTGTTCCCATTTTCCGGCGGCGGGTGGCGGTGAAAAATTCCTGTGCCGGTTCAGTATTTTTTCCTGGCCAGGAAAACCAGGCGTTTCCTGCATCCGTGGCAGTGTCGGCGTGGCGAAAGCACTCATCTTGTCGAATGCCGTTTCACGATCGAAGTCGAGAGTAGGGGTGATGGAATATCTGGAAAGACTTCTCTTAGCTGCGGCATTTACAAAGGCATAGATGATTCTGTCGTCTTCAAATTTTATTTCCTGCTTGGTAGGATGCACATTGATGTCAATGCGGGATGGATCTATATCAATAAACAGCACATAGAGTGGAAAGGAATCCTTCTGAAGCAGCTGGTCATAGGCACCCACCACTGCATGGTTGAGGTAGTTGTTCTTAATGAAACGGCGATTTACAAAAAAGAACTGTTCCCCCCTGGTTCTTTTGGCAGTATCCGGTTTTCCGATAAACCCAAAGATATTTACGATGTTCGTCTGCTCCTCAACCGGCACCAGCCTTTCATTGTATTGATTGCCAAATACATTCACCAGCCTCTGGCGGAGGTTTCCCGGTGGCAGGTGAAAGACCTGCATTCCATTGTGATGCATCTCAAAATGAATCTCCGGGTTGGCTATTGCGATGCGCTGAAATTCGTCGATAATGTGTCGTGTTTCAACCGTGTTCGCTTTTAAAAAATTTCTTCTTGCCGGAACATTGAAAAAAAGATTTTTAATGGCGATGGAGGTTCCGTCGGCAACCTGGGCAGGCTCTTGTCTTTTTACTTCTGATCCTTCAATTTCCAGCAGGGTACCCAGCGGGTCTTCCCTTCGTTTGGATTTTAATTCCACCTGGGCAATAGCAGCGATGGATGCCATCGCTTCACCTCTGAATCCCATGGTGCGTATAGCGAAGAGGTCGTCTATGGTTGAAATTTTTGAGGTGGCATGGCGTTCAAAGCACATGCGCGCATCCGTTTCCGACATGCCGCAACCGTTATCGATAACCTGTACCAGCTGCTTTCCTGCATCCTTCACAATCAGCTTAATGGAAGTAGCACCTGAATCCAATGCATTCTCCATCAATTCCTTCACCGCTGAAGCGGGGCGTTGAATGACTTCTCCTGCCGCAATCTGATTGGCAATGGAATCAGGAAGTTGATGAATAATATCGGACATGCCGGTAACAGGTATTTTGGATCGCGAATTTCGGTTTTATATTGCAGATGAACGAATTCAACAGTCAAAAAAACCTGCTGCCGGTCAATAAAAGGAGAAAGATGAATTGGATCACAGATTATTGCCCGGAGATTTAACCGGGCACCCTTTTTTCCAAAGCAAACTGGCATCACCGTAACTTAAAAAACGGAATTGATGGGTAAGTGCATAAGTATACACTTTGCGCCAGTCATCTCCTATAAAAGCTGCTATCAGCAACAACAAAGTACTGTTGGGCAAATGAAAATTGGTAATCAGTCCTTCCACTATTTTAAAGTCGTAACCAGGTGCTATGATGAGTTTTGTTTCGGCGGTAAGCTGGTTTAGCTTCCGGCTTTGCATGAAATCAAGTACAGCCTGCAATGCCTGCTGCAGTGGAACTTGTGATGTTGTAACCTCATAAGGATCCCATTGTGCTACCTGCAAATCCGTTTCTCCCGCAGCTATTTTTTTTCCTAACCAATACAGGCTCTCTAAAGTGCGGCAGGATGTAGTGCCTGCTGCAATTACCGGCCGGTCTTTCGCAAGTAACAACTGCTGAAGCGTTTCCTTCTGCACCACGAATGGTTCCGCATGCATCTCATGACCCTCCATATTATCTGATTTTACCGGTTTAAAAGTACCGGCACCTACATGCAGCGTCACAAACAATGGCCGGATGTGTTTTGCTTTCAGCGATGCAAAAACATTTTCCGAAAAATGCAACCCTGCGGTTGGCGCAGCCACCGAACCATCCTGAAACGCGTAAACAGTCTGGTAACGGCTCTCATCTGCATCGGCAGCCTCTCTTTTAATATAAGGCGGAAGCGGAACATAACCTGCCGCTTCCAGTATTTTTGCGAAGGAAAAGCCTGGTGGTTTCCATGAAAAATGAATCAGGAAATCATCTCCTGCTTTTCCTGATTGCCGCACTTCAAGCAAGCCATCCTGATTGGCAATACTGACAACTTTGGATAAGGTTTGCTCCCGCCATTTTTTTACATTGCCAACCAGGCATTTCCATGTGCACGACCCATGCTGAAACATTGCCAGTTGCATATCACGATGGGGAGTTACCGGCTCCAGTAAAAAAACTTCAATGTTCGCGCCGTTTTCATTTTTAAACAGGATACGGGCATGAATCACTTTTGTATCATTAAAGACCAGGGTGCTGTCAGCAGGTAATTGAGTTGCAAGTTCTGAGAATCGTGTTTCTGTTAGTATCCCGCTTTTGTAAATCAGCAACCTGGACTGGTCCCGCTGTGGCAAAGGCTGTTGTGCAACCCGTTCCGGTGGAAGAAGATAAGAAAAATCAGAAATGGAGAGAGATTTGGGATGCATGCTGACTGGTAAACTGTAAAGGTAGTGGTGATTGGACATGTTTGCGGGTTGCTGTTAAAAATGATTCGGCGCATTTTGTCGTCATGAAAGTGCAATACCTATTTTTGCCGCTATGATGATCCGGATCCTGTTTCTTATTTTGATGCTGAATATTTTTTCTGTTGAAGGAAAATGGAGCAGCAGTGCTGAGGTTAATTTGCCGGGCGATGGCATACCGCCTTATTTTTATGTTTCAACAGTGTGGGCAGATTCCATATTGCAGACATTGTCAGCGAAGGAGCGTATCGGGCAATTGTTTATGGTGCCGGCCTATTCACGTACCGATAGTAATCATCTCAAAGTGGCAGAGTTGATTACAAAGTATCACGTAGGCGGTATCATTTTTATGCAGGGTGGCCCGGAACGGCAGGCAAAGCTCACCAACTTGTTCCAGGGCCTTTCAACCGTTCCGTTAATGATTGCGCAAGATGCGGAATGGGGTTTGTCGATGCGCCTTGACAGCACCATTCGCTTTCCAAGGGAGTTGATGCTCGGAGCTATCCAGGATGACCGGTTAATCTATGAGTTCGGGCAGCAGATGGCCCTCGAATGCAAACGCATCGGCGTCAATGTCAGTTTTTCTCCGGTAGTAGATGTAAACAGCAATCCACTTAACCCGGTCATTGGCGATCGGTCATTCGGGCAGGATAAATTTAATGTAGCCAATAAGGGTATTATGTTTATGAAGGGTTTGCAGGATGGCGGTGTAATGGCCTGTGCCAAGCATTTTCCCGGTCATGGGGATACAGATCAGGATTCACATAAAACACTTCCAACGGTGCAGGGCTCACGAAGCAGAATTGACAGCGTCGAATTGTTTCCGTTCAGAAAACTCATCGCTGCCGGAGTGGGTAGTGTGATGGTGGCACATCTGAACATCCCGGCACTGGATACTACTTCCGGTTTACCATCTACTTTGTCCAAAAAAGTTGTTACCGGCTTGCTGAAGGTTGATATGGGATTTAAAGGGTTGAGTTTTACGGACGCTATGAATATGAAAGGCATCAGCAATTATGCTTTGCCTGGAGAAATGGATTTACAGGCACTTCTTGCCGGAAACGATGTGTTGCTATTCTCCGGCAATGTACCTATGGCTATCAACCGCATTCTGCAGGCATTAGAAAATGGAGAGATCGATCAGACTGATATTGATGCCCGTGTAAGAAAGATCCTGCTTGCAAAGTACTGGCTGGGATTGGCATCGAGAAAAGAGATTGAAACAAAGAATCTGATTGCCAGCCTCAACGACAGCCGGGCACTATACCTCAATCAGCAACTGGTTGCCGGTGCGCTTACAATGGTCGCCAATAAGGAGGCTTTTGTTCCCGTCCGTAAGATCGACCATGTTCGGTTTGCATCGCTTGCGATAGGGGCAACAGATGAGACCGCCTTTCAGCAGATGCTCGGCAATTATGCAGGCATCAATCATTACCAGATCAGGAAAGATGCAACGGAAAAGGAGTATGCTTCAATGGCATACAGGTTAAAGGAATACGATGTAGTATTTGTGTCAGTGCATAGTATGTCGCGCATGGCGGGTAATGACTTTGGGATAACATTGGGTACCCGGAACTTCATCCGGCAGGTTACCGCTACACCTTGCAAGGTGGTGGTTACTGTTTTTGGAAGTCCGTATGCCCTCAAGTATTTTGAAACGGCAGATTGGCTGCTTGAAGCATACAATGAAGAAACCATTACACAGCAGGTTGCCGCGCAAGTGATTTTCGGTGGATACAGCGCAAACGGCAAGCTACCGGTGAATGTATCCGGAAAGTTCAGGATGGGGATGGGTGTGGTGACGGCAACACCATTTCGCATGCGTTATACCTACCCGGAAGCTGCCGGGATCAGCGCTCAAAAATTAACTATCATAGATACACTGGCTAACCTGGCAATTAAAGAAAAGGCAACTCCCGGCTGCCAGGTATGGATTGCCAAGGATGGTAAGGTGATCTGGCAAAAATCATATGGCCACTTTACCTATGATGCCGATGTGCATGTCACAAACAATGTACTATATGACCTGGCTTCTGTAACCAAAATTGCCGCTACCACTTTAATGATAATGAAGCTCTATGATGAGAAGAAGATTGATCTGGATGCGCCTGTTTCAAAATACCTTCCGGAATTAAAAGGAACGGATAAGCAGGATATCCGCATCCACCAGTTGTTAACACATGAAGCAGGATTTGTCCCATATATCCCTTTCTATAAAGCCACACTCGATACAGCCGGCAATCTGAAGGAAACAGTTTACAGCCGTCAGAAGAAAGGCGACTTTACTGTAGAGGTTACACCGGGTATTTTCATGAATCGCCAGTACCTTGATACGATCTGGAGTCAGATTGCAGGTTCACCATTAAAAACACCGGGAACTTATGTTTACAGCGATAATGACTTCTACCTGCTCAAGAAAGTCGCTGAAAAAATTTCTGGTGAGCCGATGGATCTATACCTGGAAAAACACTTTTATGACCCGATGGGACTGAGCCATTTATGCTATTTGCCTTTGCATTATTTTCTAAGATCCGAAATTGTCCCGTCAAATTTCGATTATACATTCAGAAAAGAATTGCTTCAGGGCAGCGTACACGATCAGGGTGCTGCCATGCTGGGTGGCGTTGCCGGACATGCAGGCTTGTTCTCCAATGCCAATGATCGTGGGGTACTCATGCATATGTTACTTAATAAGGGCACTTATGCCGGAAAGAAATATCTCGATTCAAATACCGTCTCGTTTTTCACTGCAAGATACAGCCTCAACTCCAGGCGTGGACTTGGATTTGATAAGCCTGAAACCTTGGAAGGGAAGGTAAGCCCGGCTTGCGAAGGAGCTTCCCCTGCTGCTTTTGGCCATTTGGGTTTTACCGGAACATGCACCTGGGTTGATCCGGAACATCAGCTGGTATACGTTTTTCTTTCCAACCGGACTTTTCCTGATGATGAAAATAAGCGGCTGAACATATTGGAAACCCGGACAAAAATTCAGCAGGCCATCTATGATGCGCTGCCGGTTTCTGACTGATGCCATTCACTGACTGCTTATGCAGTGCATTGCTGCACAAAGTCGCAGGCTTCAATTGGAACCGGACTTTTTGGCTTGGGTGCTGCAGGTTATGAAGCGGTGACGGGCAATGTGTTATTTACCTCGTATAAATTAGTATCTTCGCCGCGTTCCCGACGAACAATTGCCAAACCCCGCTTTCCATGCAGATTAAAACAAACGCCGGTTATATTTTTGAACAACTTCGGTCACTATTAGAGAAATTAAGCGACGAACAGTATGTGCTGACGCCGGAGATATTTTCAGGAGCATCGATCGGGAAGCATTATCGTCATATCATCGAGTTTTTTCAATGTGTTTCGATTGCAGCGGTTACGGATACAATCTGTTACGATAACCGCATTCGTGACTCCCGTATTGAAAACAACCGGCAGTTAGCGATTAACCTTTTAACATCATTAGAAGCTGAACTGGCTGAAATGGATGATGAACGCAGGCTCATCCTGATCGGCGATCTCGGTACAGGCTACGGATCATCCGGAGTTAATCTAGGTACCACGCTTTTCCGCGAGTTTCATTATGCAGTGGAGCATGCAATCCATCATATGGCAATAATTAAAATGGGTGTGAAACAAACATTTCCGGATGTGTTGATTCCCGCTGATTTCGGAGTGGCCCCTTCTACGGTGCGTTACCAGCAAACTGCGCATGTTAATTCCTGAGTGTTTTATTAGGGCAGTGCAGTCTTACCATTTGCGTCTTTCAAATTGATCTTCCTCCGAGCCATGTGTACGGTAAGTTTTGTTCCCATCAGTTCGCAACAGTTCATCCTTACTTCTAACCGTGATGAAACCAGGCAGCGTGGATTGGCTTCTGCGCCGGATTACTTCCATTACAAGGGAACAAACATCCTCTGTCCGAGGGATCCCCTGGCAAACGGGACCTGGATAGCTGCCTCAGAAAATGGCAGATTAACCTGCCTTTTGAATGGAGCGTTTGAAAAACACAAGCGCCGGGAAACATACAGAAAGAGCAGGGGTATTGTAGTGCTCGATTCAGTTACGTATCCTGCAGCATCGGATTTTGTTGCTGATTACGATTTCAGGGATATTGAGCCTTTTACCATGATATGCATAAGCAAACCGGAAAGTCCTTTATTACAGGAAATAAGATGGGACGGAGACCGGTATTATTGCAGATCCCTTGATCACACGCGACATCACCTTTGGTCATCCGTTACATTGTACGATAAAGAAACAGCGGCAGCCAAAGAGCTCGCATTCAGGATTCATTTTGAACATCGGAAAGAAACTTCAGCAGCAGCGCTGGCAGCTATTCACACGAAGTATTTGTTGTATGAAGATTGGGTACACCCACCTGAGCGGGTGCCGGAAGTTGCTACACTGAGCGTAACAGCAGTAGCATGTAACAGTGAAAGTTTAACCATGCACTATTTTGATCTGGCTGGAAAAGAACAACCGGTGAAATCGGTTGCCGTCAGGTTTTCCTGATGCAATATCATTGTACAGGTTGGCGTGTTTGGTGGCGATTGTGCCGGGGAGGAGTGGCAATAAGTACACCGTGCCATTGACGGAATGTCTTGAAAATATTCAAATGGCTCTTATGTTTCCGGGACTGCCTTTAGGTTTTCTTAAAGCTATTTCTAATCCTGCGCAACGCAGAACACCGGTAACCTTATCAGGTATATTCATTTGTTCCATTTTGTGATTGTTTCTTTGTTACAACAGATTTGCCAGCCACTGGTACGGATGTAGGCAGCATGTACGGCTATGCCTATTTTATCAATAGTAAAATCAGATCACTCCAACAGCAATAAGCTGCCGCGAAATAAAAGTGCGAAGGCTTTTTACTATGAACCTGGCAACAACAAAAGAGTTATTCATTGTTGTCCGGCTGAAATAACGGGTTACGGGCTAAAGCCTGATACGGTCGTTCATGCTATAATCCCTTAATCTCACAAGGAGGCTTGGTATGATAGGTTGAGACCCGATCCTGGTGGACTTTAGCCGGCATTACTCTGACAAGATTGAAATTTTTTTTATTGCATTGGCATCCCGGATACAATGAATGCAATGATATCATGACCGGAACGTACGATTTATTGCATGCCCTGTTTCAACCGTTCCGGTTTTCAAACCTTTTAACTACTTTGTCATTCAAGCGAATCACCGAATCCTCCGGGTTGGAGGCCGTAATGATTTTATTATTCAATCAGATACTGAATGAAATCAGCTTTCAGGAAGTTGTATTGGAGACCGTTTCTGGCGGCTTCTGCCATGATGATGATGCTTACACCGGCACTTGGCCAGGATAGTCACTACTGGAATATCCAGTATGGTACCAAAGCTACCTTGCTGGGAGGCGCGGTAATCGGCAGTGTTTCCGATCTCAGTGCAACGTATTACAACCCGGGCGCCATTTCACTTTTTAATGATCCCAAACTCATTCTTTCTGCAAAAGTATATCAGTATGAAAGCCTATCGGTTCAGGATGGGGGCGGAGCAAATGCAGATCTCAGATACTCCAGTATTACACCATCTCCGACTTTTGTAGCATTCAATGTCAACATAGACAGTACCGGAAGAAATGCATTGGCCTTTTCGGTTTTAACAAGACAGTCCATGAAGTTTAATTTATCGACCAATGTAAATGTTACTACCACTGAACCGGGTAATTCCACCACGTCAACTACGAGTGGGGTTTCGATGCTGCAGGATTTTGATGAGGTTTGGACAGGTGCTTCTTTTTCAAGAAAGATGAACAGTATTATTGGCATCGGCGGAACCGCCTATGTCGCCTACAGAAATCAGAATACAAGTATGGAAGCGGTAGTGGAAGAGTTGCAGGCTGATTCCGAAATTGCATCCGTTCTTGTATACAGGAACCTGAAATTTTACAATTACCGCGCATTAATCAAAGCCGGTATTGCACTAAACCTCGACCCCGTAACACTGGGTTTAACAGTAACCACCCCCAGTCTTAATGTTTTTGGATCGGGGTCTTTTAGCTACAATTATTTCCTCAGCAATCCTGATACGGTAAGCGAAAATGTTTTCGAAAGCAATTCACAATACGACTTGAAAACTACCTATAACACTTCCTGGGCCATTGGACTGGGTGCTGCCTTTTGGGGCGACAATTTCAACCTGCATCTAAGTACGGAATGGTATGCACCCGTAAAGGAATTCCATCCAATGAATGTAGAATCATTTGAAGCGCAAAGTTCCGGCCAGGAAATTCAGAATCAGATAAACCAGCAATTTAAAGGAGTCTTTAACGCAGGTGTCGGCCTTGATTACATTCTAAATGAAAGAGTAACCCTTGCCGGAAGTTTTATAACGGATTTTTCAGCAAACATCGACTCTGTAAGTTCAAATATTTCTTTAACAAACTGGAACATCTATCATATCAGTGCCGGTTCGAACTTTCAGGTTGCCAATGCTGAAATTACACTGGGGTTGTCTGCTTCTTTTGCACGTGACCGGATGAGGCAACTTCCGGATTTTGAAAACACCGGTGGACTCATTGATGTCATAGAACCTACTGTAGATGTACAGTTTTTGCGGATAAAGGTTTTGTTTGGATTTATATTTTAATGCAAGTGCTAACCGCATAAAAGCCTGTTTATTTGTACAGACGTTCAGCATTCTGCATTTGAAAATCCGGGTCACTGCCGGAAGTTTTATACTGGCTCGCCTCTTATTACCCCATGTTTCACCGGAGCTTTATTGGATAAAACCTGCGTATAACGGATCTATACCCACCTTATCCGTCCTACAGAGGTTAACATCGTTAAGATGTTGCCAGGTAACTTCGGCGCCGTTTCCGTGATTTTTTTGAGATTCAAAAAAATCTGCTGACCTTGCAGGTAATAAGCAACTTATCCGGACATTGGAATATTTAAGAGAGTTAATGGTATTTAAATCGTACTGACTCATTGTACTTTATAACTGATCATAAAATGAAAAGACTGTTTTTAGTATTGTCGCTGTTTACATTAAGCTTTGGTAGTTTTGCCCAGGCCTATGATCCTGTTGCTATCAGCATTTTAGACCGAATGAGCGAGATTATAGGCGATCTCTCTTCCGTAAAGTATACGGTAAGTACTTCCAGGGACCTGGTTGATTATGACTACGGCCAGTCAACCACCTACAATACGCATGAAGTTTACCTGGTTGGACCGGATAAAATGCTGATAAACTCTAACGGCGACAATGGCCACAAGGAGTATTGGTACAACGGGACTAAAATTTCCTATTATAATTTTGATGAGCACAATTACGCGGAAATGGAAACACCGCCCACTATTATAGAGACCATTGATACCATTAACAAGCTATATGGCATTGATTTTCCTGCTGCTGATTTTTTTTATCCAACGCTTACAGACGATCTGATTAGTATGAGCGATAAAATTTCTTTTGCGGGAATTAAAGTGCAGCAGGGACGGGATTGTTTTCATATTATAGCAGACAGCAAGGAAATGACTATACAGTTCTGGATCAGCAATGATGCTACTATGATGCCAAAGCGAATGGTCATTAATTATAAGAACAAAAAGGATGTGCTGCGGTATGAAGCTTTGTTTACAGAATGGCAGCTGAATCCGGTATTACCGCTTAGTATGTTCGAATTCCTGGTTCCTGCAGGTGCAAACGTGGTAAGAATGGTACCAAAAAGTAAGTGATCAACAAAAAACTCCGGTATATGAAAATAACAACTTTGTCTTCATTGGCCACCTGTACCCTGGTAGCCTTTGCGGTGATGATCCTGTATCCTCAGATAACTGATGCGCAACAAATGAGGCATGGAGGCGGAGGGGGCGGCATGAGAAGCGCACCAAGACCTTCCGGAGGTGGTTCCATTAATGGCGGCGCGCAACGGGCTCCTGCCCGCGCACCTGCCCCTGCTCCGTCGAACAGGCAACCTGCTGCTAATACTTCTCAGTCGAACAGGCAACCATCAGCCGGCACAACCCCTTCAAACAGGCAACCCGCTACTTCAAATAAACAACCATCAACCGGCAAAACTCCGTCAAATAAACAGCCCGCAACCGGCAATGCCAACACGCAGCCCTCCAACCGGCAGCCTGCAAATTCAGGCAACAGCGGAAACCAGATAAATACAAACGATAAGACCCGGCCGGGAGCTAATAATGGAAATGTAAATAGCGGTAACCGAAACAATAACAACACCAACATTGGGAACAATAATAATATCTACAACAACAATACGGTGGTGGTGAAAAACAACCGGCCATATGGTCGTCCTCCCTACGCATACGGCGGATATCATTATTATGCATATCATCCATACCACTACCATCCGTATCACCCATATGGCTGGGGACCGGTTTATCATCCATGGGGATTTTTTGTAGCGGCTGTCGCAGTTACTGCAATTGTCATTTCCGTGAATAATCAACAGTATTATTACGATCAGGGGGTTTATTATATTCAAGCTAACGGAGGATATACCGTCGTACCCGCACCTGTTGGAGCAACCATCACCACCTTGCCATCCGGCACCGAAACGGTGGTGGTCAATGAAACCACAAATAATTATTATTACGGCGGAACCTATTACGAAAAATCGGGAGACGAATACAAAGTGGTACCGCCAACAGCAGGCACTATCGTGGAGAACCTGCCAGAAGGAGGTGAAGAAGTGAGGATTGGGGAAGTCACCTATGTCAAGTTTGGGGAGACTTATTACCAGCCTATTGTGAAAGATGGTAAAGATGTATATGAAGTGGTGCAGGTAGAACCCGCTGAATAGACCGGCCGGTTGTCAAACCGATATTTCCCGATGCAAGGGCAGTGGGGAGAATGGTTGTTTCACATCAACTGCTTTTCTGACTGCCGCATTTGGTTAAAGTGGAAAATCCTTTGTTGAGGTTGAAAAGCCTGGACTGAAGATTTCAATACCGAGGAATCATGCCTACAAAAACAAGAATTCCCAGATGGCTGAAATGGGAATTCTGGCCATATCATGTTTTCTACATTCCGGTTTCATTCCTGGTCATTATTCATGCAATCCGGGCCCGGTCATTAGCCTATATCACACTATCAAATCCGGGTATGAGGATGGGTGGTTTCTCGAATTATTCCAAGTATGATATCCTCCGGCAACTTGCGCCAAGGCTTATTCCACGTACTATCTTGTTTGAGTCTGCACCAACTGCCGCATTGCTGGCACAACAAATGCAGCTCGAAGGCATATCATACCCTGTTGTTTTAAAACCTGATCAGGGCGAACGTGGATGGAAGGTTGAAAAAATAAGTAATGAGGTGCAATTGAAAGCTTACCTGCGGGATGCCCCCGGAAGGTTGATTCTGCAAGAGTATGTTGACTTAAAGGAAGAGTATGGCATCATGTACTACCGTTTCCCGGGCCAGGCAACCGGCAACATCAGTTCGGTGATGAAGCGGCAGTTCTTAACGGTAACAGGTGATGGAATTTCAACGCTCTATGAGTTATTTCAAAAGAGTGACAGGTGCATGTACCATATTAAAAGGCTGACAGCCAAATTTAAAAATGAACTGAACAAAGTGCTGCCACAGGCTGAAGTGATGATACTGGAAGAGATCGGAAATCATAACAGGGGTACCACGTTCATCAGCGCACAAGACCTCATCAACAGTAAATTGGTGAATGTCTTTGATGAAGCAAGCAGCACCCTAAGCGAATTTTATTTCGGGAGATATGATATCCGGACTCATTCCTTTGAAGAGATGCTGAATGGAAATTTCAAAGTGATAGAAGTGAACGGGGCCAACTCAGAGCCTACCCACATCTATGATCCTGACATGAGTATCTGGAAGGCCTACCGGGATCTGTTTAAACACTGGACCATCCTGTTCCGTATCAGCATGCAAAACAGGAAACGCGGATTTAAGCCACCCTCTGCAAGAGAATTTTATACAGCCATCCGGGCGCACCTGAAAGAGAAACAGGAACACCCCAATACGATCTGAAGCCCGCTATTCTTTGATCAGCTTCTTGATTATTGTATACTCTTTACTCTTTAACTCCAGGAAGTAAATACCGGAACCAAGCGTTTTTATGGATACAGGCTGAGACGAGAACAACTCCATATCCCGGATAACTGCTTTTCCATTCAGATCGCGGATGGTTGCCGTGAATTGCTGCGCTGATGATTTAATGGTGAATTGTTCTTTGAAGGGATTCGGAAAGACTTCAGCACTTAGCTGATTCAGATCCTGATTTTCAATACCCACACTGTTAGTGTCCAAAACGGCTGTCCAAAGGCCCCTGCCATGCGTAAAAATAAATACACGTCTGTCTGTTGGCCTTACTTTTACCTGCTGCACGACTACATTGGGAATATTAGGATCTTTTACCCAATGCTCACCCCCATCAGCAGAAACATACAATCCAAAATCGGTTCCTGCCAGCAAAAAGGCATCAGGCCGGACTGGATCAATAGCAATATAATTTACCGGAAGGCCTTCCGGAAGGTCACCACCGATGGAAGTCCATACTGGCGTTGCAGTAGTGGCATTGGTTACTTTCCATAATCGTGGTTCAGATGAAAAATTGCTGAGTGAAACGTAGCAAGTGCCCTTATCATAAGGATGCACCGTAATGTTTGAGATGAAATCGCCTGTAATGGAAGAGGGAACAGATGAACCCAGATTTACCTCGCTTCCGGGCACTGCATTATAGCCTTCATCTATTCTGTAAAAAATAGCCGATTCACCACCAATGTAGATGGTAGGGTTGAATTCATTTGACATGGCCATGGCATAAGGTGAAATTCCTCCAACCAGCGTATTCATTACAGGCTCCCATGCAAAGCCGCCATCCAATGTTTGCCAGACCCTTTTCTGCGTGGCAAAAAGCAACTGATCACCATTCACCAGGTTTATTTCAAATGGATTAATAAACCAGGCACCATCATCTATGTCGCCATCATAGTCACCATCCAATTCCCCCAGAACCGAATAAAAAGTCGGAAACTCATAGTCCGCATCATCGGCACGGTGAATCATGCCATCCTGGTAAGAAACATATGCGATATTTGAATATTGCTGATTCACTGCATTGAAAGATCCGTCGCCACCAAATATTTCATTAAAGGTACCGCCACCGGCAATGGCATAATGGGTTCCATTGTCCTGTGCCCCCGCAAAAGCATTTATACCCGTCGGGAAAAATGAGCCGGCATAATACTGAATCGTATTATAGTCTTTGTTTAGCATGGTCTGATTGTAGGCTATCTGATCGGTGCGCATCCGGTAGATGCCCCCGTCGTTACCCTGGTACAACCTGGAAGGCTTGTCCGGATTAAATACGGTGACATGATGGTCTACGTGAATGTTATTGCTCTTCTTCCAAATCATGCCGCCATCGCTGGAATAGGTAACATCCCCTACACCAAATACAATGAAATCGGGATCGTCCGGTTTAACGGCCATGGTCATGGAATACCATGGGAAAGCCATGTAAAACCCAAAATCTGTATCCGGGTTACCTACCTGCAGCCAGTTTTGTCCTCCATCGGTAGTCTTATAAATGCCTTTAATACCTGAATAGTAACCACCACCAGACTTTTCAAAAGCTGCGTATAAAATAGTCGTGTCACCCGGCGCCTGCGCGATCTCCACCCGGGCAATGCTTCCGCCGGGAGGAAGCCCGGAACCGACTAACTCAAAAGTGCCTGAATCGCCGGTTGCAGAAAAAAGAAGACCTACACCATTTACACCGATCCATACCTGGCCCGATGGCGTAATTTCAAGGTCGTTGATTGCCGCATTCGTAGCGTGAATCTTTTGTATCGTTTCTCCTCCGTCAAAAGTGCTGAAGAGCCCGCTGCCGGCTGTGGCAATAAACAGTCCGTTACTGTCGACGGGTGAGGTAGCAATTCTCGGAATATAATCAAATGCGGCATCATTGGTGGAGGGCAGCTGTTCAAAGGTCAATCCATGGTCAACACTTTTATAAATTCCATTACCCGGAATATTGGCCGAATTACCTGCCACTTCTCCGGTACCTGCATAGATAATATCGTGGTTGAAATAATCCTGAACGAGTCCGGAGATGGCAAGAGAACTCATATAGTCATTAATCGGCGACCAGTTTTTGCCTGAATCGGCAGAAAACCAGATGCCTCCTGAAATGCCGGCGGCAAAAATGTGATCACGGTTATCGGCATCGAGCAAAATCGCCCGGGTTCTTCCACCGTAATTTTTGGGCCCTACTTCTTGTATGTTGAACAATTGCTCATCCCTGTTTACCGCAAGCAATTCCTGTGCTGCAATGGCGGCATAGGGGAGCCTTGGGATATTCCCGGAGGCATCCTGTTTCATCCTCAGGTATTGATTGCGATAGCCCGGATTGGCCGGACCACCTTTTTTAGTATCGCGGTTCCATTCCGCAGTCCAGGATGATTTCGATAGAAAAGTGGGTGACTGGCCACTCGTGTAACCAGAGAACAGCAGGCATAGAAAAAGTAAACAAAGTAATTTCATGGCATGGAATGAGGTAGGCAAATATATGCGTATTGCTTGATTATAAATTTTCTACTTTTAGCGACAATCAATTGCTGTAATCACCTGTTATTCTAATGCCTGCTACTCTCAGACTTTCCATCATCATACCAGTATATAATGAAGGTAAAACGATCCATCTCATTCTCGACCGGGTAAGGAATGTGGCATTGATCAACAATATCCAAAAGGAAGTAATTATTGTAAATGATTGTTCGAAAGATGATTCGGAAGAACGCATTTTTGCGTATCAGCAAAACAATCCATCCCTGAATATTCAGTATTTCAAACATGAAACGAATGCAGGGAAAGGTGCCGCATTGCATACGGGTATTCAAAAGGCTACCGGCAACTGGATTATTGTTCAGGATGCTGACCTGGAATATGACCCGGAAGAATATAACATCCTCCTTAAGCCAATACTGACAGGTTTTGCCGATGTGGTGTATGGATCAAGGTTTATGGGCGGAAAGCCTCACCGGCTCCTTTTCTATTGGCACTCTATCGGAAACAAAATGCTGACATCGCTGTGCAATATCTTTTCAGGACTGAATATGACGGATATGGAAACCTGTTATAAATTGTTCCGGACAGATATCATTCAGTCGCTGAAGCTGAAAGAAAAGCGTTTTGGTTTTGAGCCCGAAGTAACATTGAAATTATCCCGCGTTCCGAATGTGCGTATCTATGAAGTGGGTATTTCCTATTACGGCCGTACTTATGCCGAAGGCAAGAAAATCAGCTGGAAGGACGGATTCAGGGCGATTTATTGCATTTTGAAGTATGGGGTTTTTAGAAAATAGTCGGAAGTAGTTAATCGGAAGTCGGAAGTAACTGGTCAGAAGTATAGATTCGTAATGCCATATTTGTGAATATTAAGCTAAGATTTTGAGTCTTGAGTCTTAAGTCTTAAGTCTTAAGTCATAAGTCTTAAGT
>CAZGBP010000006.1:0-66540 GCA_964524035.1 uncultured Bifidobacteriaceae bacterium | reverse complement strand
TTAGCGCACTCGTTCGCCTCCCTCAGGGCTTGACTGCAAACGAGCGCGAGTTAGGGGTTTCCAAAATAGTAAAACACTATGTATTCAATGGCATTCAGAATTCCCAGTGACGTGTCATCTCTTTGCGTCAGTCTGTTGCTCAGACAAGGGGAAGTTTAAAGCGAAAACCCTTCAAGTAATAACTCGCAGGGTTTAATTTTAAGTAGGCTACTGAGAAGTAAAATAGGCACCAATGGCCAATAGACAATTCTCAATATGCGGTGTTGACAGTTTTAGTGCGTTAATGTCATTTGTTTTGAATCTACAACCTTTCCATCGGTAATTAGTGAATAGATGTAGTTTCCTGCTGATAAGGATCCTCCATAGATGGTGATTTGGTTTTGATCGGGCAAAGCAATGGCAATGGATTTAGTGAAGGTTCCGTTGAGTGAAGTGATTCTTATTTCAGCTTGCTTCACGGAGGGTGAGAGGTGGAATTGAATCACCGTTTTTTCGAGAAATGGATTTGGTACATTCTGTTCCAGGTGTGATGCATGCTGCGTATTGCTTTCAGCAACAGCCGATTTTGAGAGCGATGAAGGGGTTTCCGTTTGTGACTGAGCGGAGTTACAGGTATTCATCATCGCTTTTAACTCGTCCATTTCCTTTTTCAAAGCATCATTCTGCTGGGAAAGTTCTTGCACTGCTTTAACCAACGGGACAACGAATTCCGCATAGCGTAATCCATACATGTCTTTTTCATTTTTTGGAACATCTACACCGCTAAAATCGTAGCCGAGTTCTTTGGCGGCATTTTCTACGTCCTGCGCAAGAAAACCTGTTTCCAGTATGCTGCCTTTAGCATCATATCCGGATTGTTTTGCCAGTGCTTCTTCTTTGGCTGTTTCTCTTACGGGATATTTGTCTTTATCAGGATTCATGAAGGCATCAATTTGATTCATATCGAGATGATAAGTAACCGGTTTCAACTTGTTGATGAATGATAATCCGGGCACATCTTCTTTAATATCTTTTTTTACACGACTGTCTGAAATTTTTGTCCAGCTGGCATAGCCGCCAATGGAAGTAGTGGTTGCATCTCCAATTCTTGTCTGGTAGCTTGCTGTGATGCGGGCATTGTATCCAAGGCTCATGGAATAAGCATAGCCATTGGCATTTGCCCAGTTTTGTTGTCCGACAAAAGTGCAGCCCCATCCGTTTTCATAAATGGCTCCGGCACGTTCACCGATGGCTGTATTGCCTGATGATTCCGTTAGTTCTAAGGCTTGTGCACCTACGGCAGTATTGTAAAAACCGGTGGCATTATTAAACAGGGCACTGAATCCGATGGCGGTATTGTAGTATCCGCCATATAGTGTAAATAAGGATAGCGATCCAACAGCAGTATTCTGATAGGTGATTGCATTGTTGTAAAGAGAAAAATATCCGATACCGGTATTGTCATGACCGCTTGTATTTAAATATCCTGAGTAGGCGCCCATAAAGGAGTTTCCACTACTTGTTGTATACTTCCCTGCATTGTAACCTACGAATGCGTTATTGGTATTGTCACCATTGGATAGAAATCGTATTCCGTCCATATAGATTGATCCGTCGAGGTATATATGTTTCCATGCTTTGGTGGAAGAACCGAAATCCAACGTATTGTCGGAATTGGGTAGCAGTGATTTATTTACTGCTGTTGGCGAGACTAGATTGGAAAGGGCCGTGTTTGCATTTTGTGCCATTAGCTTTGCAGCAGGGATAGAAAGTAAGACAGTAAAAAGCATTGTAACGATCAGCGTATTGAGTTTCATTTTCATGCAGTTGTTGTTTTGTTTCATTGTTTGATTGTTTGAATTATGAGGGGTAGAAAAAATGCAATGATAGCGCTCAGAAGGGCGCAGGTCAATCCCATATACATGGTACAGGGTTGTGAACTAGCTTAGTGCTTTGCTAACTTTGCGTGCACGGTGGTTACCATTATTGAAACCACTGAGAATACAAAGGCGGAGTTGCAACAAACTAGAGCTATGCGTATTTTTTTCTGTTCTTTGTGGTTACCATTTTTGAAACCACGGAGAACACAAAGGCGGAATAACATCAGACAATATCTATAGGTATATTAATTGATGCTCGCTGTGTTTGCCATATTTGAAACCACGGAGAACACAAAGTCGGAGTTGCATCAGACAAGAGCTATGCGTATTTTTTTTCTGTTCTTTGTGTTTATCATTTTTGAAACCACAGAGAACACAAAGGCGGAATAACATCAGACAATATCTATAAGTATATTTATTGATGCTCGCTATGGTTACCTTTTTTGAAACCACAGAGGGCACAGAGGGGGAGTCGCATCAGACAAGATCTATGTGTATTTTTCTCGGAGTGTTCTGTGGTTACTATATAATTAAATACATGTTGATGCAACTGATCAGGTAGCCTTGTTCATTGCCGGAATGTGTCCTTTGATTCCGTAGAAGGCGATGTACAGATAACACAGTACCGGTAATATGAAAGCATGGTGTATACCTATGTTATCTGCAAACACGCCCTGAATAACCGGAATGATTGCTCCACCCACAATGGCTGTGCATAGAATTCCCGAAGCTTGTCCTGTATGCTTGCCAAGTCCATCTATAGCCAGCGTAAAAATGGTTGGAAACATGATGGAGTTGAATAGTCCGACACTTAAGATACTCCACATGGCCAACTGCCCGTTTGTGAGCATGGAAATAACGACTAAGGTGGCAGCACAGAAAGCCAGAATAGCAAGTGTTCTTCCGGGCTTTTGTTTTCCTAAATTAAATGCGAAGAAATTCAAAGCTACTAAGACAAGGAAGGTGATTGTCTTGCTGAATCCGGCAAATGAAAAGGAGGCAAAGCTTTGATACTCTTTTGTTATATACAGGGCAAGGGCAAAAGCCAGCACAAATACCAATACGGTATACCTGTTTTTCTTTTTGCTATCGGTCATTCCGGAGAGCGTGATCGAACCGAAGAATCTCCCGATCATCGCACCGCCCCAATACAAAGCCACGTAGGTTCCCGCTTCCGCTTCCTGCATATTCAAAAGCTCCTTGAAATAATTTACCAGGAAACTGCCGATGGCAACCTCTCCGCCTACATATACAAAAATGGCGATGGCCCCTAATACCAGATGACGGTAACCCCATGCGCTTTTTTGCTGATGCTCATAATTTCCTTCTGCGGGTAAACCCGGCGACGGTGATGCCGTTTCAATCCTGGGTAACTTAAAGAGTGCAATGATGATGGCTATCAGGACCAGCATGCCTGTCAATATTAAATAAGGAGTTTGCACAGCGGTTGCTTCAGTCAGCTTGTAAGCTTCCTGATCAGCCAATGAAAGTTTTGCCAGTTCATCAGCACCTTTAACTGCTACGGAAAGTATCAGAATCGAACCAATAATGGGAGCAACGGTAGTTCCAAGTGAGTTAAATGCCTGCGAGAGACTGAGCCTGCTGGATGCTGTTTCCGGTTTACCGAGGATGGCTACGTAGGGGTTTGCCGCTACCTGCAACAGCGTGATGCCGGAAGCCAGCACAAATAGTGCTAAGAGAAAGATTTCATAGGAACGGTATCCGGCTGCAGGATAGAATAATGCCGTCCCCGTTGCCGCAGTCAGCAGGCCGGCAATGATTCCCATTTTATAACCAATCTTCTCTACCAGTATACCGGATGGCAATGATACGATGGCATAGGCAGTAAAAAAGGTAAACTGTACAAACATAACCTGGGTATACGTAAGATCGAAGATGGTCTTCAGGTGTGGTATCAGGATATCATTCAGACAGGTTATAAAACCCCACATAAAGAAAAGTGAAGTAAGCACCACCAGGGCGGGTTGGTAGTTTGTGTCGCCGGTATTTGCTGTACCGCCTGTTGATTTTGCAGGTGCTGAGAATGCCATTGGTTGATAAATTTATTTTATTTGATGAAACGGAGTTAAGTAATTACGAAACGGTTTGGAATGGTTAATTTATTATGAGCCTACTGTTTTCATCCGGGGCTCCACTCTTACTATGATTTATTAGAAGCAAAAGCATACCCTGGGTGCAGGCGCAGCAAAAGCTATGTTGCAAACAATTCAACGCTTTCAAAAGAAGCCACTGATAATGAACCGACCGGTATTACCCATAAAAAAATGACTCAAATACCATCTGCTGCCCTGCTCAACTTCCGCTAACCGTTGATTGCCATCATTACTGCAATGGTGCAACCTGTCTTGTGCAATGTAAATAAAATTACAGATGATTTCCTTTTGGCTTCAACGTACATGGAAATGGTGCTAACAGGAATGGTGTTCAACAGGCTTATTTTCATGCGTTCCGGATGAACTCCGGTGTCTTGCATTCAGAGCGGAAGAAGCGGAACTTTCACGCGTTCCGTGGAATATGTTTTTGTTAACCAGGTATCTTTTATTAAAGAAAATCAGCAACTCACCATTTGGAACCGGCGCCACCGCCACCCGAACTTCCACCGCCCCATGATGAACCGCCACTACTGCCGGAAGAACCGGAACTTCCGCCGGAACTGCTGCTGCGCTGCAGCATGGGAATGGTATAGGTCTCATGGTCTTGTACGTGGCAATGCAGGCAGTCTGTTACTTTTTCTCCGGTACCTGCAGATGTATAGGTAGGGGAGATGATTGTGTTCCGTCCTTTAATATAGCTGGTTCTGGCTTTGCAGTGTTTGCATTCGGTATACTTTGATGAATAGTTTATGTAGCTGAACTGAAACTGGTTGCTGCAATGGTAACAATGCCATACATCATAATCTACGGAATGCAGTTGCTCTTCCACGAGTTGGCTTTTCGAGAGGTACTGGTCGTCAGAATTTTCATCGAGTTTCTGAATCATGTTGTTACATCTGTTACAGGCATATGGGGCATTACGAAGCAGGTTCAGTTTCTGATCTTTAAACAACTTGTACAGCAGGAAAGGAAAAGGAAAGATAAAGTAAGTCACCTTCCAGAATTGATGTGACCTGGAGTAAGCTACGTGCTTTGCATGACGATCCGTTCCAAAAAAGGAATCGATGTAATGGTTTAGTCTCAGCCGTCTTTCAAGCAGCAGGATGATGATAAAAATATACATGGCAATCAGCAGCTCAACAACAGTCACGGGTGGATCGTAGGTGAGTTGAGACCAGATCCAGGCAGCAGGGATTGCAATATTTATCAGCAGCGTTTTTGCAATCCAGTGGGCATCATTCCGATTCTTGATTACATACTCAGGCTGGGTGGATTTTTTCTTTCGTGGCCGGAAAAGAAGTGTAAATACCAGGAGAGCCGCTCCCAAAATACCCATTACAGTTGTTGATACAGGTTGCGCAAAGGGTGAGGCCGGCCGGCTAAAAGCAGAAGAATTTTCAGCCATAACTTCCGGTGCGTTTTCCGGATCCGAGATGAACATGATTACAGATTTTACACCGCCTACTATGCAGGCATCATAATTTCCGGCTTTGGCATAAGGAACCATAAAGGTTTCCTGGATATACTTACATCTTACATCCGGCAGAATTCCTTCCATCCCTTTGCCGGTTTCAAATTCAATAGACCTTTGATCCATCACCATCAGTATCAGCAAGCCATTATCTTTTTCGCGATCGCCGATACCCCAATGGTTAAAGAGTTTGGTTGCAAAGGTTTTAGGGATTGTTTCGCCGATCGAATTGATCACCACAACTGCCACCTGGCAGGTAGTAGTCAGTTCCAGTTCTTTGAGTAATGAATCAAGTTCCGTTACTGTAGATACTGCGAGTACGCTATCAGGATTGCTGACATAATTAAAACCGGGTGAAGATTTGGGATTGGGAAGCGATTCAACAGTATAAGCGGTTGCGGCAAAGGATATGGTATGCCAGCATAAGGTAACTAACAACAGGCACTTTTTCAGGATAATCATCAGCATCTCCGTTTTTATAATATGGATAGTTGTAGTTCTTTAATGCAAAGCAAAACTGAAAGCAAGACTCAAAGACACAAATAAAAGTGGTGAAATTGAAATGAAATGTTACCCTTCTTTTCTGCCGGTATTACCTGAATTGGCTGCCCTCTGTTTCATCAACCTATTGCGGGTTTTCCCGGACTTGATTTAGCATCGTTTTCGATGGCATCGGTTTCCACGTAAATCACCGTAGGAAGTAACGGCCAAAAAGGTCAACTTTGTTCGGGTGTTTAAACGTTAAACAGTACATGATGCATTGCTTCCTCAGCTTCTTTTTACTCCTGATAAGTTTTCAATCCATAGCCCAATCTTCAGGCATTACCACGTATTGCAATCCGGTTGACATAAACTATCAATACAATTTCGAGCAGCTCAACGAAAACATATCTTACCGCTCTGGTGCAGACCCGGTAATAGTAAATCACAGTGGGGAGTATTATTTGTTTGTGACGATCTCCGGTGGTTACTGGCATTCGAAGGATTTGCTGCACTGGAATTACATCACTCCCACAAAGTGGCCGATGGAAGATATTTGTGCTCCGGCGGCACTGTCTGTGCGCGACACCTTATACCTGTTTCAATCCACCTTCGGACAGCGGCCGATATTTTTTACTACCACACCTGAAAATGGAAAATTGTATTTCTATAACCGGTTGTTACCGCAATTGCCTAAGGAAGTAGGTCCATGGGATCCTGATATTTTCCATGATGCAGCAACAGGTAAATGGTATATGTACTGGGGTTCTTCCAATGTATATCCCATTTATGGCGCCGAGCTGGATAAGGAAAGACAACTTACCTACAAATCCACTTACAAAGGACTGATATCCCTGCATCCTGATCAGCATGGATGGGAAAGGTTTGGCCGTAATCACAGAGATACGATACGGCCATTTATTGAAGGCGCCTGGATGACGAAATACAAGAACAGGTACTATTTGCAGTATGGTGCACCAGGCACTGAGTATAATGTGTATGCTAACGGCACCTATGTTGCTGATGATCCTCTTGGCCCATTCACGTATGCGCCCTACAATCCGGTGTCGTATAAGCCCGGTGGGTTTATGACGGGTGCAGGCCATGGCAATACTTTTCAGGATGTGTATGGAAATTACTGGAATACCGGAACACCCTGGG
The DNA here is from genome assembly GCA_964524035.1 of uncultured Bifidobacteriaceae bacterium. Taxonomy (GTDB): domain Bacteria; phylum Bacteroidota; class Bacteroidia; order Chitinophagales; family UBA10324; genus JACCZZ01. Next base: position 59,455 of record CAZGBP010000006.1, on the reverse strand, counting down.
TTGCCGTAAACTGGAATTTTGAACGCCGCATCTCCATGTTCCCGGCAGGCTTTGATGAAGATGATCAACTGTATTCCAATACACGGTTCGGTGATTTCCCGCAGTTGCTTCCCGATAGGAAATGGAATAACAGCAATGATCTGTTTACAGGCTGGATGCTGCTGTCGTATCGTAAGCCCTGCACGGCCTCCACCGTAAAGGATACCTTCTCTGCAGAAAAGATTACCGATGAAAACCCGCGTACTTATTGGGTTGCAGAAGCAAATAAGGAAGGAACGTGGTTAACCCTGGATTTACTAAAAGCCTGTGATGTAAAAGCATTGCAGGTAAATTTTACCGATTACCGGTCCGGAATTTTTGCAAGCGATTCGACTGTTTACACGCAATTCAGCATGTATGCATCTTTAGACGGAACTCATTGGAATAAAATAGCTGATTTAACAGGAGAAAAGCGCGACCGGCCCAATGCATATATCGAATTGCCAAATGCGGTAAAGGCCCGGTATATTAAGTACGAACATGTTTATGTTGCAGCGGCAAACCTGGCGATCAGCGACATCAGGGTATTTGGAAATGGTTCCGGTAAAGTACCCGCCGTTCCTGAAAAGTTGACTGCAACCAGGGATACGGACCATCGGAATGCTTATATCAAATGGCAGGAAGTACCCGGTGTGGTAGGTTACAATGTATTGTGGGGTATTGCAAAGGATAAGTTATATCAGACCTACCAGGTATTTGCAGATGAAGGAACGGATCTTGAATTGCGGGCTTTAACTATTGGACAGGATTATTACTTCGCGATAGAAGCATTTGATGAGGTTGGGGTTTCTGCACAGAGTGAAGCGATCCGGCTAAGGTAGCAGTAACACCCAATTGCGCACTTCGTTTTTGTACAGTGAACATAATTTTGTCGCAATATGAATCTCCCCTATTCACGAAGCAAAGCTTTTTTGAAATGTTGAATCAAAACGATATAGGTAATGAACAGAAGTAACCTCCCTGAAAGTTATACCGGACCTCCATCAGCTTAAAACTTACCGTGCTACCAAAGAGCATCTTTCATTTCTCTACATATAATGATTTAGATTGCTTTTTGAATATATGCCATTTGATAGGTAGTTTTGCCTGCAAATTAAATTCATCGTTTAATATAAGTCTTATGAACGGATCTTATTTGCTGAAGTCTGCAGATTGCCCATGTCAGGTAACGTTTAAGGTAAATTGGTTTGCCTGGAAAAAATGCAGACAGGTTTGCATCTCATTAGCTTTTCTGCTTTGCTCTATGGTACCCGGCTTCGCGCAGGTTACTACCAATAAAGTCATCGGCGAAAAGAATGAGGCATATATTGATAGTTTGAAACAGGCAGAGTACCCTTACATCTTGCCGATATGGGGACAGAAAGCCACGGAGAAGGGATTTAAGCTGCAGATGCCAGCCGGATTGAGTGTGAACTACCTCGGGCAAAAGTCGGACCTCATTATTGATAACCTGCAGGTAGGTTTTAACAACAGTGAATTGTACAATATTGATGAGATCGTCCGCTTTAATGATGCTGAATCAACAGCCAGTGGTGTAAATATCAGGCCTGATTTCTGGTTATTTCCATTCCTGAATATTTATGGCATTTTAGCAAAGTCGAAAGTTTCCACTGCGATTGATGCCGGTATCTGGATTCCGACAGATGACAGCACCTGGTCAGAGATCACCAACTTCAGTACCAAAGCGGAGTTTGATGCGACCACCATGGGAGTTGGAATTACACCTACCATGGGCGTAGGCGGTTTTTTTCTGGCCTTTGATATGAACTTTACCTGGTCGGATGTGGATGAATTGGAAAAACCCGCTTTCGCTTTTGTATTTGATCCGCGGTTCGGAAAGAACTTTGCATTGAAAAAGGATATGAATATTGCTGTCTGGACCGGTGCATTCAGGCTGAAGCTCAATTCGGGAACCACCGGCTCACTGAACCTGAATGAACTGTTTAGTTTTGATGAAGCCCAGGCAAAAATAGACAATGGTCAGGCGAAAGTAGATGAATCGCAAATGGCTATTGATGCCTGGTGGAATGATCTTTCGGAACTGGAGCAAAAAAACCCGGTAAACATTGCCAAGTATGAAACGGCAAACAGCGCACTGGAAAAGGCAGGTAATTTGCTGGCAGGTGCCGACCAGGCCGTGAATACCATCAGTGAATCAACGGTACAGTATTCACTTGACAAAAAACAAAAACAAATGTGGAATTTCCTGATTGGCTCGCAGTTTCAGATCAATGAACATTTTATGGTGCGTGGTGAGGTAGGATTTCTTGGTTCGCGTACTCAGGTGATTGCGGGGCTCCAGTATCGTTTCGGATTCTGAAAGCGGCCTCTGCTTAGCGAGTTATTCTGAACTGCGGTTTTGACATACAACGAAGAATGGCTTAAAGATAGCTATAAAAATGGGGGTTTAGAAGCATGACTGTTTGTATAACTACTACTGTTTGTATTCCGGTTGAAGCCCCATTTTAAAAAATCGTTTAAGCATGTATTATCGGCAGTAAAGCTGTTCGGTCGAAGCGATGTAGTTTGAATTCCGCACAAAAGTTTGTTAGAAGTTCTCATCATTATTGAAGCTATAGTTTGTCGCTGCGATAAAGTTCGTCAATAGTTTTTCCAGATTTATTTTTCCATTCAGTCCATCCATTAGCTTGTCTGCCCAATACGACTGCTGCTGCGGTGCTTGGAGAACCAAAGATATAATCCTCTGTAAACTTTAGAACATTACCACTTTCAACTAAGATATTGCTGTCACGAAGTTTCTTACGAGTTTCTGTTACCCACGAAGTTGCAGAAGGTGATTCCTCTTTGTTTGCAGTTGAATCTTTGAACACTACAAAACCATCATCAAGCATGTCACCTTCAGCAGCCGCTAATTTTCCTTTACAATAAAGCATCTCACTTTTCTTTGCCGATGCCTTTCTAATCTCTTCAAAAATTGGAAAGCCAAGAGTTGCTAAAAGAATTTTGATTGTTTCATAATTGTCAAGCAAGTCCGCCTCCATGCTTTCAGTAATGTATGGTTTGGCAGGCGTTGACTGATTATCTGTATCGTATCTCCCAATTTCTGTTGCGTTCTTGATACACAAATACTCCAAGTATTTCACATGAGATTTTGTAAAAGTGTTTGTCTTGGACGAGATGACAACTGCATAATTCCAAAACTCTTTGTTCTTGTTGTGAGTTTTAATTCTTTCAAAGCAGTCCTCTGTTTCTCCGATGTAAGAAATCGGTTTAGCTTTTTCCTCGTCACCGCCAAAGAGAAAATACACTCCATACTTTCTAACCTCATCCCTTGAACCGACTTCTACAAGTTTGTTTCTTGGAATGAGAACTGCCGTCACCATTCTATTTGTCAGATCGGCAATTTTTATACTTGTTGGATTTCCATCTGGGAGAAAAATTTGTATTGTCTGTGGTCTATTCATGCTTAGTCTATTTTGTTTCTGTCGTTCGTTTCTTGCACAAATGTTCGGGTTCGTATTGTTGCCAATTAATTGGCGCTAACATCCTTCTTACTCCTTAGCTGCACTTGCAAATTTTCCAACCAGCAGCGATATAATTGTGGCGATGTACAACTGCCCCGATACTGCGGTGAAAATGGAAAAGGATTTGGCGACCGGATGAAGGGGGAGCATATCACCATAACCGGTTGTGGTGAACGTGGTGAATGCAAAATAAATATAGTCATTCATTTTATGAAGATCAGGAGTATCGTTGTTTATAGTAAAACTGAATGCCCCGGGATACACGTACTCAATCATAATGGTTCCGATGCTGAAAACCATGCCCAACAGCAGGTAGCCGCTTATTGCATCTGCAATGACCCGTTCCGTAACCCGTTTTGCCATGGCTGTTTGCCTGATGAGGCTGATCACGATAAAAACAAAGTAGGCTGCCTTTGTGATTTGCGACAACTGCAGTATGAATTGCTTGCTGAATTCTGTGGCCAGCCACTCGAGTATGATAAGGACTATCACAATCAAAGCCAGCAGCGTTTTTCGTCTGGCCTGTAACAGGAATGCCGATATAAGCATCAGCAAGGTAAATGAAATCTTGTAAGCAACAGGCTGGTAATGGTAACCGGTCATGGGAATGATGAAGACGATGCAGATAAGAATAGCCACCTGCAGGTTTGCTCCCGTGACTTTCCGCAATAGAATATCTTTCATCCTGTTACTGTTAAAACTCCACTACTTCATTCAATTCTGGCAGCACCGGCTTCACCCCGAATTTTTTCTTAAGCAAGTCCGCAAGCGTTTTACGCTGTTCATCCTCCCCATGGGTGATTACAAGTTTCGGATTTGAGGGAGCCAGCGAGGAGAACCAGTTGATTAGGTCTGATTGCCCGGCATGCGCGCTGAATCCATTGAGGGTCCTTACTTTAGCATTCACTTTATATTCTTTACCAAATAGCCGGATCGTCTCAGCGCCATCAACCAGCTTTCTTCCAATGGATCCGTATGATTGATAGCCCACTATGAGAATATGGGTATCCGGATTGCCGATATTATGTGCAAAATGATGAAGGATGCGGCCACCGTTACACATACCGGCTCCAGCCAGAATCATCATCGGTCCATTCAGTTCGTTGAGCGCCTGCGATTCCTTAGCGGAAGGAGTAGCAATAAAATAGCGCTCATCAACCGGGAAAGCACCGGCAGCTTTTAAATCCTGGAATTCAGTATCCAGTAAATCAAGATGCTTTCTGTAAACCTTCACGGCTTCAATTGCCATCGGACTATCAATATAAATTGGAAAGGGTTTCACCTTCTTTTTGTGAAACATTTCCGCAAGATGATAGATAAGTTGTTGCGCCCGGCCGATGGCGAATGTAGGGATGAGAATTTTTCCGCCGCGTTCCGCTACTTCTACAGCCACCTCCTCAAATTCTTCCAATGTTCCCTTTAATGATTTATGATCCCGGTTGCCGTATGTTGATTCCATAAATACCAGGCCGGCGTCCCGGAACTGTTCATAGGGCCTGAGTACCGGTAAGGAAAGCGGTCCGAGATCGCCTGAGAAAACGACGGTTTTGGTGATATTTTTTTCTGTGATCTTCAGTTCAATGCTTCCTGAACCCAGCATGTGCCCGGCTTCAATCCACGTGGCTGTAATTCCATTTGCTACTTCAACAGGTTGGTGAAAATCAACCGGCCTGGCCAGTTCATCAAGATATTCAACATGTTCGGTGTTGTAAAGCGGCTCAGCCACCGGATCACCCTCTTTCCTGAATTTTTTACGGTTCTTTCGCACGGCATCAGCTGATTGCAGGCGGGCAGAATCCATTAAAATAATTTTTGCAAGGTCAAGCGTAGGTTGTGTGGCATACACCGGATTGTTGAATCCAAATTTGATGAGCAGAGGCAGGCGTCCGGTATGATCGAGATGCCCATGGGTAAGCAGCACGGCATCTATCTCTGTTACATGTGCACCTTTAGGCAGCCTGTTTTTTGATTCGGAAGTCTTACCACCCTGGAACATACCGGCATCAACCAGGATATTTGCCGAATCTGTTTGTATGAGATAGGCAGAACCGGTCACCTCCCCGCCGGCAGCACCGATTACACGAATTTTCATATATACATCAGGTTGTTTTATGTACCTGATAAAGGTACTAAATTCGATTGCTTGCTTAATAAAATCAGGAAAGCCGGGTGTAGGGCATTTCGTTGATCTTGTAAGGCAATGGTTGGTGGGTTAAGTTGCTAAATGGCTAAATGGTTAAATGGTTAAATGGTTAAATGGTTAAATGGTTAAATTGCTGCGGCGAAGCCGGTCACTTGCTATTCTGTACTCACTACGCTACTTTACTCGCCTACTTATTTGTCCCAATAATCTATATCCATTTTGCCGGACACCCGGAAAGCCTGTAACCCGTTATAAACGGTCTCTCTGTAAAATGAGATTTTTTTAAAAATCAAAATCGCGCGTTGGCGCATCTGCCGCCTCACTGACCGTGCGTTATTTTTGCTAACCGCATCATGCATCACACAAAATGGAACCGGTTTATTTTGCTTGCTGCGTCTACGGTATTTTTTGATTTCTTAATAGCCATTTCGACTGAAAATAGTTAGTGTACATCGTAACTAAGATTATCTTCGCCGTGATCATTCCTCATCTTAACCTGTTACCAATGAAATTGAGCAACAACCAGGACTTCCTGAATCCGGAAAGAACCATAGCAGATGAAATCAGGGACACCCATAAAGCACAGGCCGATCTCTGGCAGGGTGTAAGCGCTTTTTCAACCATCAGGAATTGTGTCACTGTTTATGGATCAGCACGTTTCCGGGAGGGGGATGTTTACTACGAGCTGGCACGTGCCATGGGAAAAGAGCTGGCAAAGCATAAATTTACTGTAATGACAGGAGGCGGCCCCGGTGTTATGGAAGCCGCAAATCGTGGTGCGAAGGAAGGAGGCGGACAATCGGTAGGCTGTAACATTATTCTTCCTTTTGAGCAGGCACCCAATATCTATGTAGACAGGATGGTATCATTTGAATTCTTCTTCACCAGGAAAGTTATCCTGAGAAAAAATTCTGTCGCCTATGTTTTAATGCCCGGCGGATTTGGAACAATGGATGAAATTTTTGAAGTGTTAACGCTTATTCAAACACATAAACTTCCTCCACGGCCGGTGGTCTGCCTGGGTAAAGAATACTGGAAACATCTCGGAACATTTATCAGGGAAACCATGATTGAAATGAAAACCATATCACCCGCTGACCTGAACCTGATGATGGTTACCGATGATCCTGTTGAAGCGGTGGCTTACATCAGTAAGAACCTGGTAAAAGGCATTTCCGCACAGGAGGAAATATCGGAAGAGTGATGATGAATAGGTATCGTGATGGCTTGTCCTGCAGGAGTACTTGTCTATCTGAATCTGAAAACTCACTTCCCCGGATCACTGATTGCCTTGTTCTTTCTACCTGAAAAATTTTCAATTGCTTGCTTCAACAATCGCTTCCATACTACCTGAATATCGCAGCCATTGTGGTTTTTGCAATCACCGGTGCATTGGCTGCCATTCAATCCAGAAAGGAAATGGACATTATAGCCGTCATCATCCTGGGTGTAGTGACAGCGGTTGGCGGCGGAACGGCGAGAGATGTAATATTGAACCTGCCTGTTTTTTGGGTGTATGATCCTTCTATGCTGATTGCTGCGGTAGCTGCTTCCATACTCACCTTCTTTTTTCGCTCGGGTTTGAAACGAAGTCTGTCGTTGCTGCTGTATTTTGATGCATTGGGAAATGCTTTGTTGCTGATGAGTGTGATGAAAAAAGTTTTCGGAGCAGGATTTTCCTGGGAGATTGCGATTACAGCAGGGGTGTTAACAGCCATCGGCGGCGGATTGATCCGGGATGTATTAACAGGCAGAACGAATCTGCTGCTATCACGGGAATTGTATGCTACCCCGATTCTGCTGGGCGGACTGCTTTATGTGCTGTTGTTGAAATTTATCCCGGATTCTTCAGTATTGCAGCTGTGTATTGTCTGCTTTGTATTTTTCTTTCGGGTGGCAGCCATCCGGCTCGACCTGTCGCTGCCACGCTGGCTGATAGCCAGCGAGAAGCAACCTTGAATGGTAGCGAAGCCAGGCGTTTCCCCTATATCTTCACCTGTGACTTTCCGAATTCAAAATTGTACCGGAAGCCAATGGCAAAAACATTTACCGGTTTATTGCCACCGGTGTCAGTTCCGAGATCAATTTTATATTCTGTATAGGCAAAAAAATCGGGAACAAAGTAATAGGCAGCGCCAATGATGACAAGAAATAAGTTGAAGTCGGGGTCGATGATATCAGGGGTAGAAGTTGGTTTCAGGTAATTGAATCCTCCGACCATGCTTAATTTGGGCAGTATGAAATAGTTGGCATATAATTCAACGCCATTAGCAGGAAAGGCAACGACCGTATCTCCCGGGAATTGTGATTCCGACTGATTGAAATCGTAATTGGCAGCCAGGTTGAGTTTAGCTGTCTTATACCTGAATCCAACCACAAAGGAGTTAGCATGGGTTTTGGTACCGCCTACGAGGTCAAGAATATCCTGTGACGGGGCATAGGTATTAAATGCAGCACCGACTGAAAGCTCATCCGTAACTTTTGCAACCGCGCTTGCAGCATAGTTCTGTTTTTCGCCGTTAAATTGCGCCTGAAGACCCAAAGAAAATCTTCCGGCAGCATAGCGGTAGATCACTGCATTTTCAGCCCTTCCTGTTCCCTCTGTACCACCGTCGGTATTGGTATTGTAGGTTCCTGAAGCTTTGCCGCCGAATATTCCAAAGAGATCCGTCCATGAAGTTACATCGTAGTACACCCCCCATTGCTTACCTATTGCAAGGGAGCCGTACTTTGATTGCAGTCCGATAAAGCCGAGCCTGGTAGTGAAGGGAGGTTGTGTTTCATTATAAAATGATTCATCAGGAAAAGTGGCAGCGTCGGCATTGAAGGAGTTGTTATTTTGGACCAGGTTTGTACCAAGCTCCATTTTGGCAAATGCGCTGATTCCATTGACAATGCCACGGTTGAGATAAAACCCAACACGCGATGAGTTATTCTGCACTTCTATTTGTTCATCAAATAGGGCGACATGTGCGCGTAAGCTGCCATAAAAACTAATGGAATCAAGCACGAGCTTTTTCTGTGCAAACAGTTGGTTGGCGGCCAGTAACGCCAGAAGAAGCATAAATTTTTTTTTCATACTCTGTTATTTTAAAGAGGCCATATTGTATGAGGGTGCTTCGCTGAAAGTGATGTTCAGTTTACCACGAAACTTGCAATAAGGAATCCGGTAACAATGGAAACAATCGTAGCAACAAAGCCCGGCACCACAAAACTATGATTGATAACAAATTTGCCAACCCTGGTAGTACCGGTCCTATCCATATTGATAGCTGAAAGCAGTGTCGGATAACCCGGTATCAGGAAGAAGCTGTTCACTGCCGGGAACATGGCAATCAGGGAAGCGGCCGGAAGCCCGAGTGCTAATCCCAGTGGCATCATGGCTTTGGTGGTGGCCCCCTGGCTGAACATCAAAACACCCATCACAAAAATGGCGATCGAGAATGTCCATGGATACTGAGCGGTGAGTACGCCCAGAGAATCGGAGATAGCCTGTTTGTTGGCATTCATAAAAGTAGCAGCCATCCAAACAACGCCGAAAACGGAGATCAGCGCGCTTCCCATAGAATTAAATAAACTGGCTTTCACAATTTTGGCCGGAGATGTTTTAGTGATCAGCATCATGAATGCGGCTGCCGTCAGGGCAATCGTTTCAATTACCGTCACCATCTTCAACGTACCATCTGCATTAACATGAAAGCCGGGATCTCCTTCCGCTGTGCTTGGAATAATCTGCGGGAAGGTTCCGCTCAGAACAATCAATAGTATGGTTGCTGCAAAAATGATTACGGCACGTTTTGCATTTTTTGATGTCGTGGCATCCGGTGTGGCAGTATGGGATAACTCATCAATGGCGGCGGCGAATTCAGGATCTTTCATTTTCTCTATGAATTCCCGGTCAGCATCGAGGTCTTTGCCCCAGCGCATCATAACCAGGGCAGCGGCTATTGAACCGATAAAACAGGATGGAATGCAAACCATCATGATATCGGCTGCTGCGCCGGGATATGCAAGAATAGCGGCAAGGGCTGCAGTGCAGGCGGCCATCGGACTTCCGGTAAGAGCAGCATGGCAGGCAATTACGGAGGCGCTCAGTGGCCGTTCCGGCCTGATCCTGTTTTTAACCGAAACATCAGCAATGATGGGTAATAAGGAATAGATCACATGCGAAGTGCCGGCAAAAAGGCATAACACAAAAGAAACGATAGGAGCGATGATGGTGATGCGTTTCGGATTACGCCTGATGATTTTCTCTGCAATACTTACCAGGTAGTTTAAACCACCCGCTGCTTCCAGTGTGGCGGAAAGTGTAACAACGCAGAGGATGATGAGCATAATGTCTCCGGGAGGATCTGCCGGCCGCATGCCGAAAAAGGTAACGAAGATGAAAACGCCAACGATTCCCCAAAGGCCCAGGGCAATGCCTTTCTGCTGAGAACCAATGAGAATCATCGCAAGCAGAATTAACAGTTGTAGCCAGATCATTAGATGGAGTTTAGCTGCATGAAAAATTTTTCTGCCGTGCTGATCTTTCAGCAGCGGCAACTTCTGAAAACAAGAAAGCAGTTACCCGGATACAAGATTCTGTTTACCCGGATGGCGAAAATTTATTGTATAAACTTCGGCCTCACAAGATTTTCAAAGGTGTAAATCTCATTCCATTTTTCCTGGGTAATCAGCTTCCGTTCTTTCACTACAATTTCATGAACTGATTTTCCTGTCTTGAGCGCTTCACCAGCAATAGATGCACTTACTTCATACCCGAGAATCGGATTCAATTGTGTAACAATACCAATACTGTTCATCACCATCTGTTTGGTATGTTCGGGATTAGCAGTAATGCCGTTTACACATTTGAGCCGCAGGGTATCGCAGGCACGGGTCATGAAAGTAATGGACGTGAAGAGCGAAAAAGCAATAACCGGTTCCATCACATTCAGTTGTAATTGCCCTGCTTCCGCAGCCATGGTTACCGTGAGATCAGCACCTATAACATAAAAGGCAGTTTGATTCACTACTTCGGGAATTACCGGATTTACTTTGCCCGGCATAATGGACGAGCCGGGTTGCATAGGAGGCAGGTTGATTTCACCAAATCCGGTTCGCGGGCCGGAAGCCAGCAACCGAAGGTCGTTGCAGATCTTTGATATCTTAACGGCTGTTCTTTTCAACACCCCGGACAGTTGCACATAAGCACCGGTATCCACGGTTGCTTCTATAAGGTCAGGGGCAAGCGTAAGCTCTAATCCGGTTAAGCTGCAAAGATATTTAGTTACCAGTTCAGAATAGCCTGCAGGGGCATTTACCCCGGTGCCAATAGCGGTGGCACCCATATTAATCTCAGAAATCAATTTTTTGCTTTCCTCAATCCGGGCTAGTTCGGCACGCAGTGTAGTGGCAAAAGCGCGAAACTCATCGCCCAGGCTCATAGGTACTGCATCCTGCAACTGGGTGCGTCCCATCTTCAACACATTGTTAAACTCTGCGGCTTTCGTTTCAAAGCTGCCGGCCAGTTCCCTGATGCACCTTTCATAATCGCCCAACTTTAAGATGAGAGCGATTCTGAAAGCGGTAGGATAGGCATCATTGGTGGATTGGGAACAGTTTACGTGGTTATTAGGATGGCAATATTCGTATTCGCCTTTCTTTTTTCCCATCATTTCCAACGCAACATTGGCAATTACCTCATTGGCATTCATATTTACGGAGGTACCTGCTCCTCCTTGTATAAGATCGCTTGGGAAATGACTGTCAAACTCCCCGGCAATTACCCGGTCGCTGGCAAGGCTGATATGTTCCGCGATTTTGGTATCTAACACCTTGCAATCACGATTGGCAAGCGCTGCGGCTTTTTTTACGTAGCCCAGTCCTCTGATAAAGAAGGGTTCGCGGCTGAGCGGAACACCGGTGATGTGAAAGTTGTCGAGCGCGCGAAAGGTTTGTACACCATAGTATACTTCATCGGGGATATCTAATTCCCCCAGAAAGTCATGTTCTTTCCTTGTTTTCATACAACTTATTTTTTTGGAATAGTTACTATTAATGGTAAATGTAAATCAAAAAAGTAATTTGAGTTTTGACATTTTTCCACAACGTAGTTGGTAACTTTCTCAGGAGAAAATACAATGCCCTACAAGAAACTGCAATGGAAAAATACGTTAATGAACATTCCGGAATAAGGAAGGAATGCTATTCCACTTTTACGAGTTCCCGAATGGTCCTTTCATTGGCTGTTTTCACTTCCAGAATATACACGCCTGCCTGCCAATCACCGCTGTTTAGCTTCACGGTAGTAAGTCCCGATTCCTCATTTTGAATTACAGCATGGTATATTTTATTTCCATAGATATCAAACACGGTAACATGATACGGTTCCTTTTCAATAGCCAGCAACTCAATGGAAATGCTGTTGGTTACCGGATTCGGATAGACGTTTTGAATGCAACTGAAATAGTTTGCAGCAATGGTAACCTCACTGCTTTTACATGAGGTATTGGTGATTGTTAACTGATACTTATCAGGATAATGTAAAGATATGTTGTTGATATCCACGGGTCCGTTTGCATAGGGTACAAAGCTTTCACCGCTAACGGATGCGGAAGTGGTGAGGTTTGTTAATGTCCAGCAGACCGGGCCTGCATAGGTACCTGGAAATTTTTGCCGCCTGAGCCTGATGTCGGTCGTCATCGTTGCATTGTCGGGTTGTACCGTAGCGCCGGTAATGGTTTTCAATGTTCTCCATTTCAGCTGTATGCTGAAGTTTGTTTTTTCATCTATGATGGAATTTTCATCCCAGTCAAAGAAACCGTTGATGGTTCCTTCAGGAGCCGTTGCGGGTAGGTCGTTGATGCTGCAATTGCTGAAAGCGGGATAAGCTTGTTTGCTGGAGTACCTGGTAAGATCTTCCAGTGTGATGGATTCGCCAAAATTCCAATACATTGGATTTTTATGTTCGCCCTGGTCCCAGAAGAAAATTCCGGGCTGCCTGTGCGTGTTCATCGAATCATAGACAGGAAGTTTTTCTTCCCACCCCTGGCCACTGTCATTTTTGCCGCTATAGGCAAAAATGATGGGCAGGTCTTTGTTTGCCTGCGTGACAGATGCCGTCATGAATCCTGCATTCAGCAGGTCATAGGTAGAATAATAAACACCGGCATTGTTTGGATCAGTAACATCCGATGGCCAGTTGGCAGTAACAGTTCCCCACTTGGCATTTATCCGTTCACGGGTAATATAATAAAGGTCAAAATCGTAGCACGGTGCAGCCAGCGCTTCGGCTTCCAAATCAAAGTTCCATGCGCAGATTTCCAGCGACTGATCGTAAGGAAAACTGAAATCCATCTTCGGAACGATGACCGCTATGCATGAAAATACATCCGGTGCAAGCATGGCTGCCAGCATACCACCACCACCGCCCATCGATCGTCCTGTTAAGGAAACTTTGTTGTTGCTGATATCATCATTGGGGTTGGTATTGGGTGATTTATTGTACATCGTTTTCACCTGTTCAATGGAATACAGTATTCTCTGAAAGGTATAGCCATAATTGCTGCCATGACAGGTTGGATCATCCAATCTGCAGGGATCGTCGCAGGTGGGAGGTAAGGTGGTTAGTTTAACATGTGGTTTGCTGAGGTCATACTTTTCGTTGTAACCAAACCACCAGGTAGATTCCCCGTTCGGCAACCAGTCGTCGAGGCAAAGCTTGTAGGCGGAATTGGCTTCGTTACTTACACTCATGCCATCTTCGATAAAGTTTCCACCTCCGGCATGTAGTTTAACAATCAATGGATGCGGAGATACACTGCCAACATTTTTGAAGGGCACCACGCCAAAATTAAATCCAATAAAATCGAAGAATCCGGCATTCATCATTTTCTTCGAACCGGTTGGTACGACGGCAGTTGCAAAATGTACATAAACGTCCATATCATTTCCGGGAACCTGGTCAAGGTTCAGGCTTTCCTGCAAAATGGGTTTAGGAGTTGCAATGACATCCTTGGTTCCTGCAGCCGTAACATTATCTCCGGGAACAGGCTGATCGGCGGAACCGGTCATCTTAACGCCATAGAAATATTTTGCTCCGCTGGTGCCGGTGCAGGCCAACACGAAAAGACCCCCATAGCCGGCAGCAGGATCCAGTAAAACGGTTGCACCTGAACTGCCATCAGGCACCCGGAAGTACCTGGTACCATCTGTTACCAACTCGCTGAACCGTACATTTTTGGTGGAGTAAGCCGGAGACTTGCCAAAGCCGGCAGCGGGCCACCCTGTTGTTGCGGTAATCTTGTAGGTAGTGCGATAAATTGTGTACTCTTTTGACACATCGCCTTTCCAGGTAATGAATACCTGGCCGCTGTTGCGCACTACTTTTATTCCGGTCACATCAGAGGCATATAAACAACTGCTCAACAGCAGCAATGCAATAAAGATTGAGTTTTTCATAACGCGAATTTTTTATCAATACTGTTGCAAAGGGATAACACCAACGGTGCCGGTATGCAAATTAAGGCTTTGCTTCGTATTGCAATTTGTACTATCCATTTTCCAAAATACCCTTGTTTCAAGGCACCCATCTTCAAAAGAATAAATTGCCCGGGCAAGCTTCGTATGCAGCCGGATTTCACCTGCTGATCAGGAGCTTCTGAGCGAATTTCTTATCATCATGCCTTATCAAAAGCAGGTAAACGCCTTCACTCCATCCGCTTACATCTATGGCGAGTGAAGAACACGGTATGCTGAGTCTTTCAAAGGTCAGCCTGCCCAGCATGTCAAAAACCTGGACGCCCATATCGGTAACCGCATACTCCTGCGATTCAAGATAGACCTGTGAGGTGGCAGGATTGGGATAGACCTGAAAGGCATCTTCAATTTCAGGATTTTCAAAATTAAAATGCGGCGAAGCGGTATCTGCATTTTCATCTGTTTCTATTCCGACACGCAGTGAGGGCTGGATTAATGAAATTAAAAGATCATAACAAACAGTATCATTAAATACGGCCGTATTTGCTGCCTGCACTTTCACTTTGTATGTTCCGACTATCGTGGTTTGGTAAAGTATCTCTTCATCAGCAACACCAGGCAAAACGGATTTAGCTACCTGCTTCCCATTGGTTCCAAGCAGATAGAGGTTGTAGTCAGCAGGTAAGTTGCTTAACTGAATCTGTATGGCGGAATTGCCTGCAGTATTTCCAAAAGCATAAAAATCTTTGTCGCCTGCTACACCAATTTCTGCATTTACCTGCAGAAAATTACTTTCCGGGATGGTAAGAGCAGTCGCTGTTTTGGCACTGTTATTTGTTTCAAATTTATCAAAGCACCGGTCAAAAAACCGGAGGATCATGACATCATCCACCGTATTGTTGGAAAGGGAATCTTTAAAAGCTCCGGGTGTGGCAATGCCAAGTGTGCTGTTGGTAGTTCCGGTAATATAGATGTTGTTATAGCTGTCAACGGCCATCTCTTCTCCTTCATCGGTGCCATTACCACCTACATACGTAAACCATATTAACATGCCATTGCCGCTGAATTTGGCCATAAAGGCATCTTTGCCATTGGATTTTAATTTCTGATAAACGCCTGTAGTTCCTAAGCCCGTACTCTGTGTACTGCCAACCATTAATATCGAACCCTCCGGTTCAAGTTTTAATGCCCTTCCATAGTCTGCACCGGTTCCGCCCAGGTAGGTTCCATATACCAAAATGCCATTGGCATCAAACATCGCCAGGCAGGCATCCGGGTTCTTTGCACCCTCATTGGTATAACCGGTAGCCCAGTTGCGCTGATAGGCGTCAGGTGTTGCTATGTTGTATTCACTGGTGGTATAACCGGTCATGTAAAATAATCCTGCATCATCCATTGCAGATTCTCTTCCATGTTCGTTATCGGCGCCACCGTAGTAGGTGCCCCAGATACGCTGGCCATCTGTAGTGAATTTTATAAGAAAAATATCCAGTGCCCCGCCGCAATAGGGTTGTGTTGTACCCGGTGTCGCAATGTTGTTATAGCTGGGAGTAGTGCCGGTCATGTAAACGTTGTTATCGCGATCCAGTGAAAGGCTGTGCGCCCGGTCCTCATCATCACCGCCATAATAAGTGCACCATAATCTTGTTCCATTGCTATTGAATTTTGCAAGAAAGGCGTCCATAATCATTCCTTTATCAGGTTGATGTGAGCCGGGGGTGGAGATATTTTCAAAACTTTCAGTCCAGCCACATACATAGACGTTTTCAAACTGATCAAGACAGATGCCCCCGTCGTTATGATCTTCCGCAGCGCCACCATAATAGGTAGCCCATTGCAGCAGTCCATTCTTATCGAGCTTGAGCATGAATACATCTACTATACCGCCAAACGTGGGTTGGTGCGGGTTGAGCAGGTAAAGATGCATGCTTCTTGTATCACCGGTGCAGTACACATTTGATTCATCATCCGTTTTCAGTCCAAAGCCGCATTCCCTGTCGTTACCTCCATAATAAGTGACCCAGATTCGGTTGCCATCCGGGCTCCATTTCATAATAAAGGCATCATATTTCCCGGCTCCGAACGTGGTTTGAAATGCGCCTTCCGTAGTGAAGTTTGCGGTGCTTGCTGTTTCTCCGGTAACCAAGATGTTTCCTTCTGCATCGGTTTCAATTTCTTTTGCATTATCATCACTGAAGTCGTCACCGTAATAGGTACCCCAGACAATATCCGGATCAATAATGAGGATTCGTTTGCTGTCGTATCTCCCTGTTTGAAATGATAATTCATTCGCTTTCAGCTTAAATGAAGATTGAATCGCCTGTTTCTTATCTTCCTGGTAAGCAAATAGCCGCGCTTCATTAATAAATCCAAGGCTGCCTTCTATCACAAGCGAATTGTTTACAATGCGAACCTGATGGAAGGTATTGTATCTTATACGGATATGATTTGGGTTGCCGCCCGGCCACACCACATACTGATAACGGAGCGTTTCAGTACAATCGGCCGGTGCAATAAATACAAGGTCGATATTGGGATAGAGATTGTGATACGTGATTTCCTTAAAAGACCGTACACCGGTAACCGGGGCAGTTTGATTGCTTGTGTAGTAATTCGCATAACCCGGTAATTGCACAGAAGCAACCAGGGTGCAATTTTGTGATGCACCAATAAACGTGGCATCAAACCGCTCAACCTGTGTGGCTGCTTCGCCTGAAACCCGGGAAGGGGTACCATCCGGTTCCGTTAATTTTTTTCCATAGGCCTCTGAAATGGAGGGAGGTACTTTGTGACCGGTCAACTCATAGCTGAACCCTTTCTTCTTTAAGGCCAGGTTGAAATCTTTTGCTGAATAGATATACAGTACCTCCTGGCTTATGCGGTTGTCAGTAGTTAATATCTGCCCTTTGTTTTCTTTGAATCCTGCAACATCCAGCGAACCTCTTTTCATCCATTGTTCATCTGAAACTTGTCCGATTGAAGATTTACTGATTAATAGAAGACCACTAATGAAAATGGATATTGCATAATTAGCAATTGCTTTCATATATATACTATTAAACTAAAGCAAAATTAGGATCAGCAACATGCTTTTCCTCTGATTGCCATCATAGTTGTATATGACGTTGGATAGGTTAACGGGTAATAGTATCTGTAAAACCCAAATAGTCATGCAAATCCCATTTCATAAATTTTGCGATTAACTTTGCAGCGCTTAAACAAGCCTTGAATGTATGAATGAGCAATCGAAACCTCTGAACTTCCTGGAGGAAATTGTGGAAGCTGACCTTGCAAGCGGAAAACATGGCGGAAGGGTACTAACCCGTTTTCCACCGGAGCCAAACGGCTACCTGCACATTGGGCATGCAAAAAGCATTTGCCTCAATTTCGGACTGGCTGATAAATATGGCGGAAAAACGAACCTGCGGTTTGATGATACGAATCCGGAGAAGGAAGAAACAGAATATGTGGACAGTATCAAGGAAGACATTCTCTGGCTTGGCTTTCAATGGGACCATGAGTTCTATGCTTCAGATTATTTTGAGCAGTTGTATGATTTCGCTCTAAAACTTATCAGGAAAGGGCTTGCGTATGTAGATGACCTTTCAGCGGAAGAGATTGCGGCAACCAAAGGAACTCCCACGGAACCGGGCAAAGAAAGTCCGCACAGGAATCGGAGTGTGGCAGAAAACATTGACTTATTCACAGCCATGCGTAACGGGCAATTTAAGGAAGGGGAAAAAGTATTGCGCGCGAAAGTAGATATGTCATCGCCTAACATGCATTTGCGGGATCCAATAATGTACCGTATCAAGCATGTGGATCACCACCGGACCGGTAATGCGTGGTGTATCTACCCGATGTATGATTTCGCGCACGGACAGTGCGATGCCATTGAACAGATCACACACTCCATCTGTACGCTTGAGTTTGAGGTGCACCGGCCCTTGTACGAATGGTTTATTGAAAAGCTGGAGATTTTTCCATCGCGCCAGTATGAATTTGCCAGGCTGAACATGACCTATACCGTAATGAGCAAGCGCAAATTGCTGCAACTGGTACAGGATAAGTTTGTAACCGGGTGGGATGACCCGCGCATGCCGACCATTTCAGGATTCAGAAGGAGGGGGTATACACCGGCAAGCATCCGGGCTTTCTGTGATAAGGTGGGTATTCAGCGCAGGGAGAATTCAATTGATATCGGGTTACTCGAGTTTTGTGTAAGAGAAGATCTTAACCGGAATGCGATTCGTCGTATGGTGGTACTTGATCCCGTTAAGTTGATCATCACCAATTACCCCGAAGATAAAATGGAAGAGCTGACGGGAGAGAACAACCCTGAAATACCCGGAAGTGGTATGCGCGCATTACCATTCAGCCGCGAATTGTGGATAGAGCGGGAAGACTTTATGGAGAACCCTCCTAAGAAATTTTTCAGGCTGGGTGTGGGATTGATGGTTCGTTTGAAGAGTGCTTACATTGTAAAGTGTGAAGATTTTCTGAAGGATGAACAGGGTGCCATCAAAGAGATTCATTGCACGTACCTGCCTGAAAGCAAAAGCGGATCGGATGAAAGTGGTATTAATGTAAAAGGAACCATTCATTGGGTGAGTGCGCAACATGCCATTACCGTTGCGGTAAATCTGTACGACCGTTTGTTTAATGTAGAGGATCCCAATGCAGAAGCCGGAGATTTTAAAGATTATATTAATCCCGGTAGCCTGAATGTGATTGAGCATGCTTTTGCTGAGCCTTCACTGAAAGAAGCAAAACAGGGAGAGGCCTATCAGTTTATACGCAAAGGATATTTCTGCCTGGATAAGCAGGCGAAAGAGGGTCAGTTAGTTTTTAACAGAACGGTAACGCTTAAGGATGGATGGGGGAAGAAATGACGTAAGACGTAAGACTCGCTACTCACTACTCACTACTCTTTACTTGCGACTAATTCAAGCTTCTGAAATCAACCGGAACCACTCTGGAAATACCTTCTTCCTGCATGGTAATACCATAAATCACATCTACCGAAGCCATTGTATTCTTATTGTGTGTTACCAGCACGAATTGTGAATTCTGCGAGAAGTCTCGCACAATCCGGTTGAATTTTTCAATATTGGCATCATCGAGTGGTGCATCTACCTCATCCAGTATACAGAATGGAGCGGGCTTATAAAGATACAGCGCAAAGAGCAGCGAGATGGCAGTTAATGTTTTTTCGCCGCCGGAAAGTTGATCAATGATCTGCGGGCGTTTTCCCTTCGGTTTGGCAGTGATTTGAATTTTCGATTCCAGCACATTGTCCGGGTTTTCCAGGATCAGATCACATTCATCATCTTCTGTAAACAGTCCTTTAAAGACTCTCACGAAATTTACTTTGATGCTGTTGAATGCGGTCAGGAACTGCTCTTTGGCAGTGGTTTCTATTTCTTCAATGGTTTGCAACAGTGATGACTTGGCATTCATCAGGTCGTTCTTCTGCGAGACAATAAAATCATGGCGTTCTTTCATTTCATTAAATGCCTCCATGGCCATGGGATTAATTTCGCCGTAGGTTTCAATTCGGTTTTTAATCTTCTCTGATTTTTGAAGCAACTCATCCTGGTTCAGATCCGGGTTGGCATTGCGGTCCATCAGTGATTCGATTTCCACCTTAAATTCAATAGCCAGCCTGTCTTTAAGCGAATTGAGTTGCAGTTTCAGTTCTGTAGTTTGCTCACGTATCTGCCCGAGCAAAACATCAACCAGTTCCTTGCTCTTTGTAATACTTTTCAGGTGCTCTTCCAGGTCATTGATTCGTGCCCTGCTTTCATAATAAACCTGTTCCGCGGCGGCTACCTCTTGTTCCATCTTTTCCTTCTCAGCATAATCATGTATCACAGCGGTTTCTGACAGCGACAGCTTTTGTTCGATATCGGCTATGGCAGCAATTGCCCTGTCCAACTCTGCCTGGTTGCTCGTGATCAGCTGTTCGGTAATCGCAGATTGCTGGGTCTTAAATTCCAGTTCGCGGTCAATGGCCGTAACTTTGTTTTGCTGTTGTACAAACTGAATATGGCTTGCATTATAAGACTGTGATGTTTCGCTGAGTTTCAGTTCAATGGCATTGAAGGCAGCAGTTAGCTCATCGAGTGATTGCTGCAAGCCGCTTTTTTTGTCGTGATGGATCCTCAGTGCACTGATATAGTGCGATTTTTCTTTTTCAAGCTCTTCAATTTTTGCCTCAATATTTTCCCTGCGTGATTGATGAGTAACAAAAAAGTGCTCAATATTTTCTATCCTGGTCAGAATGGTGGCCAACCGGTTTTTAACTATGTTATGCTGTTCCCGTACATCGTCAAGTTCTGTATCTTTTGATGAGTTCTTCAGCGTGATCAGTTCCGCCTGCAGATTTTGAATTCGAAGCTGCAGCCGTTCTGCAGTTTCTTTTGCCTGCGCAATTTCCGCTTCCAGGGCAGCGAGATTTTTGATCCGTCCTAATCGTTTTCCTGAGAAGGAACCCACCTGTCCGCCCGATAGTCCCATGGGCGTGCGTATGAATTTTCCGCTTCTGGAAATGATGGAAAGTCCCTTTTCAAACTGTCCCAGTTCTGTCTGATGCTCATCGCGCAGGATACAAGCGCCGGAAAGCAGGAAAGCCACCAGTTTGCGGTATTTAGGTTCTGCTTCCACAATATCCAATGCGGCAATGGCAGAGGGAGGCGTATTGAACGAACGGGCAACAGTATCTTCAAAATCATTTAAAACAAAAAAATTAGCGCGCCCTTTTGCGGAAGCGCTCAGCAGGTTCACTGCATTCATGGCATCATTCATATCAGCCACAACATAGAAGTTCAGGTATTGGTCCAGAAAATTTTCAATGGCTACCCTGAATTCAGCGGGACAGGAAATGATATCGGAAAGCAACGGGGCATGCGTGGCCCATTCCGGATGTTGTTTCAGAAATTTTATCGACTCCGGAAATCCTTCCATATTGTCGATAAAACTCTTCGTCAGGTTGAATTCATTCTGACGTGCGTCGAGGTTGCGGTGGATGCTTCTCAATTCTTCCCGGGCTCCTTCCAGTTCTTCCGCTACCGCATTTATTTGAGTTTGCAGGGTATCACCTGCTTCTGTCAGTTCGAGTAATACCTGTTTCTTTAACTGTTCTTCTTCCCGTAACGACTGTAATTGTTTTTGAAATTCAGCATGCTCCTGATGGCGTTGGGAAAATTCCATTTCTCCGCGTTCCTTTTCCTGCTGCAGGTTTTGCTGCTGTACATCGCGTATGGTAATGTTTTTTTCAGTTTCTGCTATCTCGCGATCCAGTTCGCGCATCACATTGGTTTGTTCTTCGAGCCTGATCTTAATACCTCCATGTTCGGCCCGGATATTTTCAAGCACCTGTTTGGCGATATCCAACTCCTGCGAGAATGAATTGAAGTTGGTATGCTCCGTTGTTTTCTGTTGCTGAAAGGCTTCAATGCCGGTGGCAATTTCCTGGAGGTCGGCGGCCGCCTTTTGATTTTGTGCGTGCAGGCTTTCTCTTTTGTCGCGCTGAAATTTCAGGTTTTCAGATAAGATGTTTTTTTCGTTTTCTTTTTGTTTGATGGCGGTAACGAATACATTCAGTTCGCGCTGCCGGGCAAGCATTTGCTTTTCCTTGTTGATGTTATCCGTTTTTTCCTGCGCCAGGGTTGCTTCCTGCATGACAGCATCTGTTTCCAGTTTCAGTTTCTTGTCTTCTTCCTGTTGCTGTTGCAGTTGAAGGGTATCAAATGATTTCTTGAAACTTTCCAGCGTGAAAAGGGCTAACTCAATGCTCAGGTTGCGGTATTCTTCTTTCAGTTTATAATACCGTTCTGTTTTGCGGGCCTGGCTCTCCAGCGCTTTCAGGTTGTTCTCTATTTCAAATAACAGGTCATCGACACGATTAAGGTCCAGCTGTGTTGCTTCAAGTTTGTTCAGGGTTTCTTTCTTCCGTGCCTTATACTTTGAAATACCGGCAGCCTGCTCAAAAAGCTTACGGCGTGAATGATCTTTGTCGTTTAGAATTTCATCCACCATACCCAACTCAATAATTGCATAGGAATCGCTGCTGATGCCTGTGTCGAGGAAAAGAGACGTGATGTCTTTCAGCCTGCAGGTGATGCCATTGAGTTTATATTCGCTGTCACCATTGCGATAGTAATGACGGCTGATGGTTACTGTATGAAATTCGGTAGGAAGGAGGTTGCGGTTGTTTTCAAAAGTAAGCGAAACTTCTGCGAGGGAGGAGGCCTTCCTGTTTTTAGTACCGTTGAAGATGATGTTTTCCATCTTCTCCGACCGGAGCATGGAGGTTTTTTGTTCACCTAACACCCAGCGTATGGCATCTACCACATTGGATTTGCCGCAGCCGTTAGGACCAACAACACCTGTTACATTATCATTGAAATTAATGACGGTTTTATCGGCAAAACTCTTGAATCCCTTAATCTCGAGGTTGATTAAACGCACTTGGTATCAGATTTAGAATAAATTGCAAAATTAGAGTACTTCCTCTATGAAAATAGGGGTGTTTGCAATGTGTGGATAACTTGGGCGGTGGGGAAAGGGAAGGGGAGTTTTTTGAGTAGTAAGGGTTTTGTAGTATTGGTCAAATGGTTAAATGGCAAAATGGTTAAATTGCTTCATTGTTAAATTGTTAGGTGGTGTATGAGTGGAATGTGTTTTGCCTGGATTTGTTCTTTTGCCTATCGTGTTTCTATGGATTATTTCTGTTTTACAAACCGGTAGCCGCCTTTTTCTGAACCCCAGACCTGCTTGCTTTTTGCGTCCCAGCCTCTGTCCCAGCTTAGCAGCAAATAAGGCTGAATAACAACTTCAGAAGTAGCATAGGCGGCACCTTTCAGGTTGCTGATGCATGTTTTGCCCGGTGTTTCGCCATAGAAGTGGTCGTGCATGTCTTTACGGAGGAAAATGGTGCAGCCTGATCTTGCCTGTAACGAGTCAGGTGTTAACGATGCCAGCGGATTTTCTTTTTTCCATTCGCCGGCAAACCGGAGCGGATTTTTCATTTCAAAAACTTCACTGGTGATCAGGCTGTCATTCAGAAGCTGCACATGATAGACCCGTTGGCGATACGGCTTGTCTTGCGAAGATGCGGTGGCCTGTTCTACATAGAGCCAGAACCCGTCTTTCCGGTCACTCCAGACAGGAGTCATATGCAAACGGATATCGAAAAAATTGCTGTCCTCTTTGGATTGCTGTTCACTGCTGAAGCTGCCGCTCATATACGCCTTTAGCATCACAAGATCACGGCTACTGAGTTTCTGTTGCCCAAACGCATAAACCTGGCTGATCACCAATGCCACTAGTAATGAATAGATGAATCGCATACTTTTTTTCTGTAAGATTAGCGTTTTTGACCGATAGCTGATGCCATCTGTTTGGTGCAAACCGGCCAGGCAATGAATCCTCGTGTGGCCTCAAACTCGAATCTTCGCAATACCTTAGCGGCTGTAATGCAAGCCATCGGTTTCTACCTCGCACTTCCTTTTCTGTATCTCATCTCCGTTTTGCCACAATGGATGTTGTATGCACTTTCGGATTTTATTTGTTTTCTGTTGTTCCGGGTAATTGGCTACCGCAGAAAAGTGGTAGAAGAAAATTTGCGTAAATCATTTCCTGATAAGTCCGAAGCGGAACGTGCTGTTGTAATGCGCGATTTTTATCATTACCTCTGCGATCTTTTTCTGGAAACATTCAAGACGCTTACCATGAGCAGATCGTTTGCACTCAGGCATTGCACGTTCGATGCTTCCGCCCTGCAATTGTTCGATCATTATTTTCAATTGAAAAAAAGTATCATCATCGTGATGGGGCATTTTGGAAACTGGGAGTGGGCGGGTAATGCTTTCAGCCTTCAATGCAGGCAACAATTGTATGTGATCTATCATCCGCTGGTGAATCCGTACTATAATAAACTCATTGTTGACATGCGGATGCGATTTGGAACAAAGCTCATTGCCATGCAGGATACTTTTAAGGAAATGGTACGTAACCGTAATGAAATCAGCAGCACGGCATTTATTGCCGATCAAACGCCATCGCCGGAAAAGGCCTATTGGACGACCTTCCTGCACCAGGATACTCCTGTATTTTGGGGCACCGAAGCTATAGCTAGAAAGCTGAATTATCCTGTAGTGTATGCCAGCGTGTATAGAGCGAAACGTGGCTATTACCGGATTGCAGCGGAGACGCTTTTTGAATCACCTAAGGATACCAGGGATGGTGAAATTTCAGAAGCGCATACGCGGAAACTGGAAAGCGACATACAACAATATCCATCTATCTGGTTGTGGAGTCACCGGAGATGGAAGCATAAGCGGCCATCCGGTATCTAATACAGACGATTAAGCATTCGGTCATGGTTACTGCTGTCAATTCAAATTTACCATGATTTTTTAGAGCAGTTAAGGTTAAGCATGAATCATAAAATGGCAGAATAGCCCTTTCGTGTTGTACGGAAAATCAACTGTTGGAAATTGCAACGCTCCATTTTAAAAATTCAAATTAACTGCTGTGGAATGTATTGCTCTACCGGAGCGGGTGTACGACAATTCGTTCATCTTGTCAGGCATTGGTTGGTGGGTTAAATTGCTGAATGGTTAAATGGCTGCTGCGAAGCCGAGCACTGGCTATACTGTATTTATTATGCTATTTCACTCACTTTCTTAATTGTCCTTATAATCTATATCCAATTCGTCGTACACTTTCCTGAGATCAATGTCTCCGCCCGCGCCGGATTTTTCGTACCTTGCACGCTCTTTGAAATCAATGCTGCAAGGTAAAGAACTCATACTGGCCACTAAACCATACGCGAAGGAGATTCGCTGGAAGAGCTGGTATTTCACCATATCTACCATCGTAATACTGATCGCGCTTTTTGCAGGCACGGTACTGGTGCCCTACCTGTTGGGAAGATTAGCCTGCAGTGTCCTGGCGGGTTTCGTTCTGGTGCGTTTGTTTGTAATTTACCATGATCATCAGCACCATTCCATACTTACCAAATCGATAACTGCAGACTGGTTATTTACCGTTTTTGGCATCCTTATTTTAGTGCCCACCAGTATTTGGAAACGAACACATGACTACCACCATGCACACAATTCAAGGTTGTATACCGCAAGCATTGGTTCTTTCCCGATTTTTACAAAAGAGAAATACCTGAAGTGTTCGAGGCCACAGCAGATCGGCTACCTTGCCATCCGCCATCCGCTTACAATACTCATGGGCTATATTTCCGTGTTTCTATATGGGATGACCATTCAATCATTTCTAAGCAGCCCCGGTAAGCACTGGGATTCCATGATTGCCGTAATACTCCATTTTGCAATCAGCGTATTGACTATAATCTTTTTTGGCTGGCAGGTCTGGCTCCTTTCTATCTGTATTCCATTTGCCATTGCCTGTGCCATGGGAGCTTACCTTTTTTATGCGCAGCATAACTTTCCCGGTGTCACTTTCAAAGAAGATATTGAATGGAGTTATGACCATGCAGCGCTCGAATCTTCGAGCTATATGGAAATGAATTTTTTCTGGAAATGGGTTACCGCGAACATCGGTTATCATCATATCCATCATATTAATTCACGCATCCCTTTCTACCGCCTGCCTGAAGTAATGGCAGCATTACCGGAACTGCAATCAGCAAAAAAGACATCGCTGAATCCTTCCGATATTATCGCTTGTTTTCGGTTGAAGCTGTGGGATCCTGAACGCCAGATGATGATAGGGCTTAAGCAGTTGTGATCAATGCTTGCAAACTGGGCAGGTCAATCTTGCCTGACGCTGCAGTTGATCGTATTCGGAATGGCCGGGTATATAAATAATCCCGGCAACACTTAGAATAACAATCAGGATTTAATATTGCCCCGGGTTGCTCTTTTGAAAGAAAACTACTTTCCCTGATGACGCAAACAATTAACCTTGCCATTACACCCGAACAGGCAGCGGATGAAACCTTATTGAGAGCGTGTATCCTCAAATTGCTGGGCCCCGCAGTACAGAATTTTTCAACATTCAGCATACTTCGGCGTTCGATTGATGCCAGGAACCGGCAAGTAAAAATCAATTTGCAGGTGAGGGTATATTTTGATGGTGAAGCGCTGGCTGGTGATGAAGGGCTTATACCATTCAGACAGGTTGCACCTGCACCGCATGTTGTAATAATTGGTGCGGGCCCGGCGGGCCTGTTTGCTGCATTACAGTTGTTGCAGGAAGGCATCAGGCCGGTACTCATTGAAAGAGGGAAACCTGTTCGTGAACGGAGGCGGGATATTGCCCTTTTAAACAGGGCGCACCTGGTGAACCCTGATTCCAACTACTGTTTTGGAGAGGGGGGCGCCGGTACTTACTCTGATGGAAAGTTGTATACCCGCAGTACCAAGCGGGGTGATGTAGATAAAATATTGAAGTTGTTGGTACAACATGGTGCTGCCCCCGACATTTTAATCGATGCCCATCCTCATATCGGTACCAATAACCTGCCACAAATTATAGAGCGTATCAGGGAGACGATTATTCAAAACGGGGGTGAAGTGCATTTCAACACCAGGCTGAAAGATTTCGTGGTAGAAGACCATAAGCTGCAAGGCATAATTACGGTTTCTGTCAGTGATGGGAAGGAAACAATGATTAAAACAACGGAGCTGATTCTTGCAACCGGTCATTCGGCAAGGGATATTTTTCTGCTGCTCCGGAACAAAGGCATTCTTATTGAAACAAAACCATTTGCAATGGGCGTGCGGGTGGAACATCCGCAAGAGCTCATTGACCGATCGCAATACCATTGTGAGAGCCTTGCAGAAGTGAAGCAGAAGCGAAAGTTGCTTCCGGCTGCCTCCTACAGCCTGGTGCATCAATCAGGTGGGCGTGGCGTATTTTCTTTTTGCATGTGTCCGGGAGGCATCATCGCACCTTGTGCAACGGCACCGGGTGAAGTGGTCGTGAACGGCTGGTCACCATCCAAAAGAAATAACCCGTTTGCAAATTCAGGGATAGTCGTATCGGTGGAACCGGAGGACCTGCAGCCCTATACCGGGCAGGGCAGCCTGGCGGGGCTTGCTTACCAGCAAAGCCTGGAAGTAATGGCCTTTGAAGCAGGAGGCCGGAGGCAATCGGCACCGGCTCAGCGGATGGTTGATTTTGTAAACGGGAAAATATCTTCGTCAATACCGGCTACGTCATACCTGCCCGGTGTACAGCCAGCCCCGTTGCATGAATTGCTTCCTATGGCTATTGCCTACCGACTGCAGGAAGGATTTATCGCTTTCGGAAAAAAGATGAAAGGATACTTTACCAACGAAGCGGTGATTCATGGGGTGGAGTCACGAACGTCGTCTCCTGTAAGGATTCCGCGCGATCGGCTTACCTACGAGCATCCAGAGGTAAAGGGGTTGTATCCGGCAGGGGAAGGGGCTGGATATGCCGGTGGCATTGTATCTGCAGCCATTGACGGGCAAAATGCCGCAGCAGCATTATGCAGGAAACTGAATAAAGGCCGCAATGAATTACAGATCAGCAGGGTTACTTAACGAGCAGGGCTTTACGTTGTCGGGCATTTAAAGCCATTAGCAGCGTCGCCGCAATAAAGTTAAATGAAGGCTGTACTTTTTCTGTCTGCATTTTGCGCCCACTAACGGAAAGGCCATGTTAGCGGTTCGTGCTTCTTTCCACAAGAAATTGTGATAGGGTTATTATTTTGGTTCGTCCCAATCTCTTAAAAACTAAAAGATCATTGTCGCCAGTTAGCAAGTAATCAGCTTTGCCATCTTTCGCAAGAGACAAAAGAAAGTTGTCTTTGGGATCACGCGAAAGGGTTATTACTGAGTTGACTTCAATGAACTCTGATTGGAAGCTAGTTTGTTGTAGTAAATCCTGCAGGTCAATAATGGTAAAATATTTTTTGAATTTTGCTCTGCTTGCGACTTCGATGAATTCATCCAATAGTTGCTGACTAAATAGCAAAATGATTGATTCGTCTGAGAAAAATTTGTCAAGTTTAGAAATATCTTTGGTAAGTAAGAAGCTGATCCAAATATTGGTATCAATAACGACCCTATCCTTTTTTTTGGGCATAGCGTTTTCCTCTTACTAACTCAACTTCTTTTGTAATTTCTTCTAAAGACGGAGGATTTGATGAAGCTTTCTCACGAAGTCTGCTTACGACTTTCAAAAAACTGTCTTCGGAGTTTTGCTTAATAGAAATTAGGTTTAGATCCGCAAGATCCTGGAGAAGTTTAGTTGCCTTTGGGTTTATTATGTCAACTTGGTAAGTCATGATGGTTCAAATATAGTGGATTTTGATAAATGTAGCGGTCGTCATAGCATAACCGCGAACAGGCTTTATACGAAAATATAGTCAGAAGGGGGGATTTGCCAGGTTCCATTTTCGATGAGTTTTGCCTCGTCTTCCCGCCTGGCGATAAGTCCGCCTGCTTTATTTACATCCCAAAGCCTTTTCATTTTTCTTAATTCATTTGCAATGGCTTTCAGATTTCTTTCGCTCACGAGCGGCACCAGGTTCCGCATTTCCAGTCTCCTGGTACCGGGCTTGCCGGTTTTCTTATCAATGGCCTCTTCCAGTTTAGGGCCTCTGTTGTATAGCAAGGAAAGGATGGCAGCTTGTGCATCAGGCGGCAATGCGGCAACACCGGGATAGATAGCCACCACTTTTCTTGCAAACTCAGGTACTGAGACGGTGTTGAATACTTCAATGGCGGCTTCATACGGTATGCTCACGCTCTTGATTTCATCCGATACGGCTAACCTTGCTTTTTCTCCCTTGATTTTTGCAACCTTTAAGAGTTTGGCAAGGTCGCCCGCCGAAAGGTGTTTTTTCCAGTCGTTTGTAATTTTTTCAGCGGAGTTATGGCCAAGATCATAACCGATGCCGATGGTAACCCCACTTTCTCCACCAGGCCACATGGGCGTTTTCAATTTGTTGTTATAATTCTTTTTGCTGCTCACCTCGTATTCAATAATCGCTTCCAAACCTTTCCGGGAAACAACCATTGAAGTGCCTGCTGGCAAGGTTGGCAGGGTGGTGTCAAAGATCATTTCAATACGCGAAATCGTACCCGGACCATACTGCCCATCAACCTGTGTTCCGGTGAAACCAAGTGATTTTTGAATTTCTTTAAGGTGGGTCAACAGGTCGCCTGCTGCAACATTTATGGACCGGTGTGCTTCAAACGCCTTGCAGGTTGGTAAATCAAAAATACCGGTTTGTGGTACCTGCAATTTCTTCTGTATGTTTTTAATGCGAAGCTCTAATGGTGATGGCATATCTTTTTAAAAGTTTATTTGGTTCATCGTATCATCAGTTCAATCAAGTACCGGTCATGCATTGCCAACTATTCATAAATATTCTTTCCGGTTAGTTTAACTATAAAATGCCCAACCGGGTCTTGAAACATAATGTGATTCGGAAGAGCTTTGCATATAAGTAATCAGCGCGGATAGTGGTAAAGGGTATTGACATTATGCTCCAAGTGATTTTAACATGGCAGTCAATTCAGGTTGCGGGTGTACATCAAATTTATCCTTCCTGACATTGGTATGCGACCAGATGCCGGGCTTTCCACTGAGCGCCTCTGCCTTTATTTCAAATCCACCGCCTTTTGGCAGGTCCAGGAGTTCAAACAAACCTTTCTTCAGGTCGATTTTGAACTTATCACTCAGGTAAAGCAACAGTTCTTTCAGTGACGCAATTTGCTTGTCACTGTATTTCTGATGGTACTGATAACCTCTGAAGGTATAACCCAGGTTACAGGCTTGCGATGGATGCACTTCTGAATTCACATAAGTGAAAAACTTCCCGGAAGCTGATTTTGTCAATGGGCCATAGTTACAAATTTCGATACCGACTGACTGTTTGTTCAGTAATGTACTATTCTGCGTCTTTAATCCGAGGTGTGAAGCCCAGTAACTTTCATCGAATGCCCGGTACACTTTTCCATCCATACCATCCTTGTCTGAACCCTGCTTATCCAATCCGCCTATCACAAATGCCGTTGCAACCCGCACCCTGGCTTTAGTAGTCGTGTTGCGGTCTTTGTTCCAGGCTTCGATGGTCCAGTCTGCCCGGTGCGATCCGGCGGTATGGTGCAGGTAGATGGTGTTCTTGGCAGTTTTTTCTTCTGCATATTCGCCTTTCTCTAAGATCTTGTCGACAATTTGTAATGCCATTACGTTTAAATTTTATTGGTGCTAATGAAGAATCAATGTAGGAATATTTTTTTAAAAATGAATGATACGTTTAAGCAACTCGCTTATACACCGCAACTTTTGCTATAGAATAATCGGGTGCAAACCCATGAGGAAACGGAACTTAAGCTGCTGCAGAAATTTGTCTTTTTTGAAACGCAGAGAGTGGGATAAGCAAGAGCCGATCGTAATGCTGATTTTCGCTGGCTGTCAGGCGGATAATTTCTCTATGAACTCAGAATAACGGCCAGGTTGATAAGAGCTGCCATTGCATAGACAGAAGCAGCATTCTTTTTTAGTGCACTGTTGTTGTGTAAACAGGTGGATGATTTCACGACATGGCTACCCGGTTGATTCAGCAGTGTACGACAACTTATCGCTTGTGGCTGCGGTGTGGTTTACCGGAACTTCTTTTTCCCGGTCTACCGTGAAAGATCTTTGGATGATGTTTCGAGGGATTCCATTCAGGACTTGTACCTATTTCAGGAGGTAATGGTATTTTGGGAATAGTTTTTTCGATCAGCGTTTCGATGAGCGCAAATTTCCGTTGATCCCGTTCATTCACAAAGGTGAGTGCTACACCTGTAGTTTCCGCGCGGGCCGTTCTGCCAACCCTGTGAACATAATCCTCGGCATCGCCCGGTACGTCATAATTGACAACCAGCCCAATGCTGTCAATATCAATACCGCGTGACAGAATATCTGTAGCAACCAATATTTGTGTAGCCCTGGTCCTGAAGTTGAGTAAAACTTCTTCACGTTCTTCCTGGGTAAGGTCGCTGTGAATAGCCCTGGCCGGTAATTTCATCGCCCGTAATTCCTTCTCGAGCGATTTAACGCCGGATTTGGTGGAGGAAAAAATAAGGACACTTGCCGGTTTTTTAGTGACGCCATTGTCTTTTTCAGGGTCAAGCAATTTTTTCAGCAACGGGGTCTTCTGCGCATCGCTAACCAGGTACGCCCCCTGCAGAATACCTTCCGCAGGTTTGCTCATGGCAATATTTATTTCAACCGGGTTGTTCATGATACGCCTTGCCAGTTCACGCATCCGCGGAGGCATAGTGGCACTGAAGAGCAGGTTTTGCCTTTTGGCAGGCACATACTTTATGATTCGAATAATGTCGTCGTAGAAACCCATATCCAGCATCTTATCCGCTTCATCGAGGATAAGGCAATCGAGCTGGTCAAATTTTGAATTCCCCATATTCAGGTGACTCAGTAGCCGGCCCGGTGTAGCAATAATTGCGGAAGCCCCATGTTTCATGGCCTTCTTTTCCCTTTCAAATACGTCTCCATCACTTCCACCATAAACAGCAATGGAACTGGCATGTGTGAAGTAGGCAAGACCCTGGAAGGCCTGATCAATCTGAAGGGCGAGTTCGCGGGTAGGGGAGACAATTAATACGGAAGTATGAGGAATGGCATTGTGCGAAATATTATGCAATACCGGCAATAGGTAGGCTGCTGTTTTTCCGGTACCGGTTTGAGCTGTTGCAATTACGTCCTTACCACTTAGTATCAGTGGAATTACTTTTTCCTGAATAGGGGTGGGCTTTTTGAAACCCATGGCATCGAGGCCTTCTAACAGAGGCGCGCAAAGATTAAAATCTGAGAATGTCAAAATGCTGGCAGATAATTGGTTGTTCGGCAAAAATAGCTAAATGATCGGGAGTACAACTCAAATCAATTTCATCGCGTAAAGGAACCTTTACAGTGATCAACAGGGCAGGTTCCAGCAAGGTACTCAGATACAATGAAGGCGTTTACGTAGTTGTCGCACAGTTATTAATGCACCACCACTACCTTTTCTGTTTGTTGTTGATTGCCATGACGGAAACTGATCATATAAATATCATCAGGCAGGTCGCCAAGCGATAACATGGAGTAGGATTCGTCAGTGACCCATGAACTGAGCAACATTCCTTTGCTATTATACAGGCTGATTGCGGCACTTTTCCATGGAATGTATAGTTCTACTTCAGCATTTGTAATGGTAGGGTAAACAACAGGCTTCAAGGGCTCGCTTTCCGCTTCATCAAAAAGTTGCTTAAGCACAAATGGATTTTCGATGTAACAGTCTTTCTCATTTCCGGGAATGGTATCCTGCCAGGCAATCCGCATAGAATCATATTTAATATGGTATTGCGAAAGGATGGACTGGTAAGCACTGTTGTTTACCAGGTTGTTAATTTCCAGTGAATCATTGATCATATCAAAGAATTCTTCAACCGTATCAGCATTACAGGTGTAGTGAATGTATTTATAATACTGATCACGAAAAGATCTTTTAATGGGAGCGCCGGCCTGGTCGG
The DNA here is from genome assembly GCA_964524035.1 of uncultured Bifidobacteriaceae bacterium. Taxonomy (GTDB): domain Bacteria; phylum Bacteroidota; class Bacteroidia; order Chitinophagales; family UBA10324; genus JACCZZ01. The sequence goes on along the minus strand of CAZGBP010000006.1, from coordinate 26,786 downwards.
TATGATACATCAGGTAATAAAATTCCTGCCTGGAAAAAGTTCCTTCATATAAGGTACGCAATGACTTGCCATCCATGGAACCTTCATAATTTATTCCGGCTGCTTCATACACAGTAGGCGCAATGTCCATATTAGTGGCAAACTGATCTTTGATCGTGCTGCCGGGTGCAAACCATTGCGGGTACCGTAAAAACAGCGGCGTGCGAATGGAAGGCTCATAAGCATGCGTTTTACCTTCCAGCCAATGGCTGCCCATCATATAACCATTATCTGACATAAAGATGATGAGCGTGTTTTCCAGTTTGTCTGTGCTCTCCAGCAATTCAAAAATTTCGCCAATCAGGCTATCCAAACCGGCTATCGATTCCAATGCGCTTCTATAGGTTGTGTCCAGTGTATACCCATGCAATACTCCAACTTCCTGCGACAGCCCGCCATACAAATAGGACGGATAATTGACGGTATACTTGGCGGTATCAGGCTTCCACGGAATCTGGTAGCCATCGTAGTAACCATCGAAACCGGGAAGCGGTTCTATCGGAATATGTGAAATTCTGTAAGACAGCCAGAGAAAAAGGGGATCCTCCACCCGCTGAATAAGCGCAAGTGCTGTATCGGTGAAAGTAAGTTCCGCTTTTTTATTAATAAAAGTCTGCACGCCATTATAATTATACATGGTGCCATCAGATTCTTCAAATCCTACCGATTCAAGGAAGTATTCAAATTCAGGAATATCATCCAGAAAAAATGTGCGGTGGTCTTTTCCGACCAGTGCGGTATAATATCCGTTTGCACCCAGCACTTCTGGAATGGTTACAAATGAAGGATCGAGACCTCCTTTGTTATCCTTCACACCGGTTTTAAGTGTAAAAAGGCCGGTGGCGATGGTAGCCCTGCTAGGTGCGCAGAGGGAGGTGGCAACATATGCTCTTTGAAAATTAACTCCTTCATTCGCTATGCGGTCGATGTTGGGGGTTTGAACAAAGGAAGGTGCTCCGTTACAACTGAAATAATCATAACGGCTGTCGTCTAAAAGTATCAGGATGATATTCGGTTTACCCGGAAGGAATAGCGTGTCGGCAATTAACCAGTTGCTGATGGGCTTCGGGCAAGTTGAAACGCGTATAAGATAAGCCGCACCGGGTACCAGTTCATCCAGCGTATAGGAAGCTGACGCGGCAAATGTTTTTGTTTTTGGTGTGCCGCCAACTGGCAAATACTTGACCGTGAGTGAATCGAACGCGCAAAGCGTATTTACCGTAATTTTTGCTGTGCTGCTGTTGATGGCGGTAAGGGTTACGCTTTCAGGCAAAGTACATTTAAGGGTTGTTGCAGAAATTTTCACTTTTTTGCTTTTCGTACCATCGCTGCATTTTGAAGTGACTGCAAATTCATATTTTGTATTGGGCAGCAACCCGGTAAATTCATAAGTGGTTGCAGTTCCCGCATTTATTCCGGATGTCCATTGCCCGGTTCCGGAAATCCTGTAGAAAACAGAATATTTTGAAACTGTGGTTGCTGAGGTCCAGTGAAGAACGGCACTGCAGGCAGTGGTACCGGTAACTGACAGATCAGATGGTGGAATCAGGTTACAGTTTTGAGCCATTAATGGATGCATCCTGAGCGCACAATACAGTAGCAACAGAAAAAAATGATGACGATGCATAAACGGGATTTGTTGCAAATGTAGCAAGTGACCGGCAATTTGCTGCATGGCGGTTTTTACGGGGTTACCGTGGAAATATATTCATATGTTTATTAATGCAATTTATGAAACGGATAATCTTGTTAATGAAAGACTACTTTTTACATAATACAGAAAACCCGGTACCCGTGTCAAAAAGCATGGGAATACAATCAGCCTTGGGCTAATTCAGCCAAAATGATTTTGAACAGTTTCAGAACCTGATTGGCAACCCATACAAACCAGGAGCACCGGCTTTGTTGAAACATCCGGTCTGGCACATTCGATTTATGCTGAAAAATGAATATGGTGAAATGTTGATGTCAACAATTTAATGTATGCAGAACAGCAAATGTTATGGCAATAGGGGCAATTCATTACTGTGTGCTTCCTATATACTGTTTCAACCTTGCTACATATTGTTCAAATGCCGCAATGCCTTTTTTGGTAATACGGCAGATGGTAAGCGGGTAATTGTCTTTGAATTTTTTCTCTACCGAAATGTAGCCTGCCTCTTTCAGTTTCTGTATTTGCACGCTGAGGTTTCCAGAGGTGGAGCCTGTTTTTTCTTTCAGATAGGTAAACTCAGCCTCTACCACGGAGAGCAGCAATGACATCACTGCCAGGCGTAGCTGCGAATGCAGGAGCGGATCGAGTTCTTGATACGTGGTCATAGCGACGTCCTTTTTTCAGGGTTCATCATAAAAGAGTTTGCCTGAACATGAGCGTTAATGAAGAGATCTTGTTACAAAGCTGAATTCAGTTGGCTGTGATACTTCTGTTTCAGCAGGTAACCCGGAATGAGGTAGGCTACTACCACTGAAGCTGCAATCAGCAGCAATTGGTATTCAAAGGTTGTTCTGATGGCAATCAAAGCCAGTATCCAGCAAATAATCCCACCGGCTTTAAGTGGCATAAATTTCAATGCGCCTCCTGAAACAAAGGTGCCGATTCCATACAACACGATAATGATAGGATAAACGGCAGCCGCTCCGATCGAAGGCAGGAATGTAAGAATAATGGCCATGGATATAATAAAGGAAAGCCACAGATAACCCAGGTAAGATTCAACAAATGTGCGTACCCTGGTTTTTTTTTCTTTTCGGTAGCCTGCAATGAGTGCAATTACGCCACATAAGGGCATTAAGATTGCCCAGGCCATCCAGTCAAATTCAAAATCTGCCCGCAGCATCATAAATTGCGCAAGCGCGGCAATCAGTACGCCCCATCCCCAAATCATATAGTGGGTGCCATCATCACCAAGTGTTTCTTTCGAAGATTGAATCATCCTGGAGATCAGCTCAAAGGATTCTTTTTCGGTCAAATTTTTTTCAGGGTTCATTTTCTGAGTTTTTAGAATTGAAGAGTAGTATGCGATCGACTGTTGTTCTTTCTGAAACATTCAGCATGGATTCCTTAAAGCACATCAGGAATAAGATGTTGAATCGGCAAAAGGAATCCCGGAAGCATTACTGCTTGCATTGTTCCAGCAGCTGCACCGCGCGTTGTTCACCCCAGGCCGGCATCAGTTCACCGGATGGTTTAAATGCTTTGTACTTTTCAATAGCCGTTTCAAGCAATGCGGCAGCTTTATCTTTGCCGCCGCCAAAAGCAACGGGTGTGTAAAGGGCAGCATTGCCTTTCATCATATACGGCCTCGGATTTTCCGGATTCAGTTGAATGGCTTTATCAAGCAGTACGCCCGATTGTGGCCCGAACTGAGCACCTCTTGACATGGGGTCAACCATAATTCTGGCAGAAAGGATGAATGATTTCACCGTGTAGATTTCTGAATTGTCTTTTTGCAATGAATCGGCTTTTTCTATTAATGCCTGAGCACGGTCGAGCATGGGATCAACCTGGGTATTGTCTGTCAGCAGGTAACTCATTCTGCCAATACCATAGGCACAATAGTAAAAGGGCAGCCATTCATCTTTTTCCGCATTCGCAATGCGTTCAAAAGAGTTGGTAGCCAGTTGCAGCGTATTCATGGTGGTAGCCGTATCCAGCATAGCGATGTTTCGTTTCATCGATTCAGTATACTTTTTATTTTCCTGGCTAAATGCGCTGATACTGCACAGCATTGAAAAAAGGAGCAAAGTTGTTTTCATGTTCATGGGTTTTGAATTTTAGATTAAGTGTTATGTTGTATTAAGGTTAAATAAAAAGCACACAGTTTGGTTTAATTGCTTATCAGTCCTCTTCGCCCCGGTCTTCCCCGATGCTCATAAAAACACCGATAAAGTATGAGCGTATCGCCGGCGATTTTATGGCAAGGCGTCCTTCCTCACTGCCATCTGAAGGATATTGATAGCTGTAAATATTGTCGAATCCAAGTACGTTGTTAACAGATACGGCAATTACGGTGAAGTTTCGGAAAATGGCGGTCAGCCAGCTTGCATTCAGGCTCAGGTTGTGGTAGTTGGGTGTTCTCTGACTCAGGTAATCCTGCGGATCATCATTGGGATCTTCGTATGGCCTTCCGGTGGCAAACACATAGGTGGTGCCTACGGTTACATTGATGGATGGAATGGTCTGCTTGTAAACAAGACTCAGTGTATGTTTCGCGGCAAACGTCGGTGTGGCTTCTACCGGGTAATCCAGGTACTTTCTTTTCGTGTCAAGAAAAGAGTAGGAGATCCAGTAGTCAGCATAGGGAATGGATTTTTTATCACGCCAGAAAAGGTCCAGTCCACGGGCATACCCCTGGCCATCATTGGTGGTATCCGGATTGGTGCTGATCAGGTTGTTATATGATTTGTAATATGCTTCTGCACGGAAAGTCTGCTTGTCTGTGATGTTCTGAAAGTTCAGGATATAATGATCAGCCCGTGAATAGGTAAGCGGGTGCGAAGAATAGCTGTAGTAATGCACGGGTTGCTGATAGAATTGACCGTATGCAAAACTCACCTGGTTATCTTTACCTGTTTTATAGGCAACAGAAGTACGCGGTGCAAAATTTATTTCGCTAAGCAGGGATGCATTTTCAAAACGGCCCCCGACACGCGCAACCAGTTTTTGCGAAATATATACATCCGCCTCTGCATAAGCTGCTGCATAGTTATTCTTCCTGGTTGCTGAAAAATTTACAAACTGGTTTTTGAATGCATCGGCGTAGCCTGCATGTTGCAATTCTCCGCCAAAGCGTAAGGTCGAAAGATTTCCCATGGGATGAGACAGGGTGATCCTGCCTTGTGTAAGCGTATTGTCGTTTTTAATGGAATCAGCTTCTTTAATCACTATATCATTGTAATCGCTGCTATATGATAATGCGGAAAAAAGAGTCCAGTTTTTAGCTACGAGTTCTTTATATGATGAATTCGCAAAAAGATTATGATTCCGAACATGGTAGGGTATTTGTGATCCGGTTGTATCGTTGACATCAGGATAATTGATGATAGAGCTGGAAGGTGCATAACTGATAAATGCTTTAAGCAAACCGGTCTTAGATGTTTTTTGCCGGAAAATAAGTGATCCGTTTGCCGACTCCGGCGCTTTTGTCCAGTCAACCCGTTGCTTAACTATCGTGATGTATGGCAAAAGGTTGATGTATGAACCATAAATACCGAGTGAGGTATTTTTCCACCGATGCAGATGGCCGATGCTGGCACCTACCGACATCAACCCGATATTGGTAGCAGATCTGTCTGGCAAATCCTGGCTTTCCAGTACCAATGCCGAAGACATCGCATCTCCATATTGAGCGGAGTATCCGCCAGTACTAAAAAAGGTGCCCTTAAACAAAAAAGGAGAGAACCGGCCACGGGATGGAATTTCAGGTACTCCGGTGAAATAAGGATCCGCCACTGCTACACCATCAATAAATGTTTTTGTTTCAGAAGCATCTCCGCCTCGAACAAACAAACCCGTTTCATTGCCGATCTGTTGCGTGCCGGGCAATGTTTGTAATGCCCCATAGGTATCACCCGCTGCACCTGCGGTAGTCACAATATCCAGCGGCCGCAAAATGGTCATACGTCTTTCATCACTTGCTTCAAAAGATCCGGCGGTGATCACAACGGTGTTCAATTCATTCACAACCTCCGTCAGTACAACTTTTAAGTTTTGCGGAACCCCATTGAGGTAAACGGGTGAGAAAAAGGTTTCAAACCCTATATAACTGAATACCAGTAGCTGCGTATCGGTTTCAAAAGTGGAAAAGCTGAATTGTCCGTTTTCATCTGTAGTAGTGCCATCATAACTGTCTTTAATGTAGATGTTGACACCAATAACCGGTTCTCCTTTCTTGTCGCTGACCGTTCCGCTCAGTAGCGTTTGTGAAAAAAGGGTACCTGTATACATGATAAGAAGAGCGATGGTACTAAGCTGCCGCATGAATTATGTATTGTTGACGCTGCAAACATAAATAAGTTTATATTATAAACCAAATTTTACCAGAAAATATTTTTTTTGGAATTGCCATAAGGAAATCTGCCTGGAAAAAGCCGTTGCCAGATTTGTAAGTAATTGACTCAATGATTCCGGAGCATACTTTTCCGCTGATGCCTTAAGCCGCTGCTTAACCGGGTATGAGCCGCGTTGAACAGGATTATAGGTAATACCAAAGTAGAATTAGCGCATCCGGGCAAAGTATCCTGCCATCGCAATTTGCCTGTATCTTATACTGGCCGAAACATTACCTTTGAAGAGGTAAAACTAAGATCATGGAGAATCTCATTTATTTGCTGGTGCTGATTGCCTATTTCATCTGGCAGGCGCAGCAGGGAAGAAAGAAGAGCCAGGCAAACCGGGATGCGGGAAATCAACCGGTTGAACAAGACGGCAGAAAAGTCCGGGAGGTGCGGCCTTTAACCATGGAAGAGCAAATGCGCGAAATTTTCAGGGAGGTCGAGATGAAGCAAAAGCCTTTTGCACGCCCTGAAAAACCGGTAACTACTAAAAGGCACACGCCTCCAACGGTAATATCAACTCAGGTGCCACCGGCGCCTGTTGTTAAAGCAACACCAAAAAAAGCGGCTTCCCCGTTCCTGAATATAGATATGACCACGGAAGAAGTGGCTCCGGAAGGAACCTGGACCCCCATGGGTGAGGAGAGGTTTTCTAAGATAGGCTATGATTACAATAAAAAGGAAACAAAAGAAGTAAATGCCAGGATAAACCTTCGAGAAGCCATCATCGGAAAAATTATTCTTGACAGGCCGCAATGGTAACCTTACGATTCAGGATAGACTAACTGTACAGTATGCCTGCTTTTCTGTTCCAGCAAAATGTTTTTACCTGCAATATACTTGTCGATTACGGATTCCGTATAGTGGCGAATGGTTAACAGCGTGAGGTTTTCATTGATCTTCACGGTAAAACTATTTGACAGTTCTGCTATCATTTCCCGGATTTTATCAGACTGATCGGCGCATACACTGAAGCTAATGGCTGCATTTTGCATCAGGTTCATCTTAACTCTGTATGCCGCCAAAATTCCGAAAATGTAACTAAGGTTATCTTCTGCAATAAATGAAAAATCCTTTGCTGACATTGACAGCAATACCTGTTTTTGCTTGAGCACCAGTACAGGCATAGGTGGCAAAAGGCTGCTGCCGCTAAATTCTTCAATTACGGTCCCCTCTTCTTCAGGGTGAAGAAATGACCGTACATACAATGGAATTTTCCGGTTTTGAAGCGGCTTGATTGTTTTCGGATGAATGACGGTAGCACCGTAGTAAGTCATTTCAATGGCTTCATGATACGAGAGTTTTTCAATCTTTCGTGCGCCGGGAAAGTACCTGGGATCGGCGTTTAGCACTCCGGGCACATCTTTCCAGATCGTTACCTGCGATGCTCTTAGCGCATAGGCAAGTATAGCCGCGGTATAGTCCGAGCCTTCACGCCCCAGGGTGGTGGTATAGTTTTCAGAGGTGCCTCCCAGGAAACCCTGTGTCAGCACAAACCTGTTGTTCAGCAATCCCGGAATCCCGGCTAAAATTTTTTGTTCGGTAAGTTGCCAGTCTACGGTAGCTTCTCTGTAAGTGTTATCCGTTCTGATATAATCGCGGGCATCCTGCCATAGGGTAGGTATCTGGCGGTAGTTGAGATAGGCACTAACCATTTTGGTTGCAGCCATTTCACCGATGGAAACTATCTGATCGTACAGGTAATCATATTTTTCAACGGGCTCATCTTCCAGTATCCAGTCTATTTCAACGAAGGTGTTGTTTAATTCTGCAAATACCGGATGCTCCGGTTCCGGAAACAGCTCTGAAAGTATATTGAAATGCTGACGTTTCAGCTGTTCCAGCAGTGCGGGTGCGGTGCCGGTCTTCCGGTAATACGCTTCGGTAATTAACTCTAAGGCATTGGTAGTTTTCCCGAGTGCGGATACCACAATCATCAGTTGCTGCCCTTTATAGGAAGCAAGAATTTCCGCCACATTCCGGATAGCCGCTGCATCTTTTATGGAAGCACCACCGAACTTAAAGACTTTCCTGTCCGATTCTTTTGAAGTCATTTTGTTTTAATAAATCATTTAAGGGCTAACCGGATAAAGCAAAACGGGCTGATTCAATGCGGCAGGTTGCTTTGTCCTGAATTGCACGGTTCTTTCAGAATAGTTGTTCCAGCTGTTCTTCACTTAGTTTGCAGGTAATCCACTCCGGATCCAGTACCGCATTATATTTCCTGTAAAAATTGATGGCCGGTTCATTCCATTCCAGTACATGCCAGCGCAACAGGTTTGCATTGCAACCTTTGGCAAAAGCTCCAACGGCATCAAACAATTTTTTTCCAATACCTTTTCCGCGATGTTTTTCGGTTATGATAATGTCGTCTAGGTAAATATAATTTCCTTTCCAGGTAGAATAGGCTTTATAATATACCGCCACTCCGATAATAGATCCATCCAATTCTGCTACATGGGAAAAGAAGGAAGGGTGTCCTGCAAAGCCGTCCTCCTCCATCCTTTCCAGGGTATTGGTCACTTCGCGGGGCGCTTTTTCATAAGCAGCCAGTTCTTTTATCAGTGCCAGCATGCCGGGCACATCCCTTTTTTCAGCAGTTCTGATAACAACTTCCATCTCAGTTTTCCGGTATTGGCAAAATGATGATTCGCGTAAACGGCTGCAAAGGTAACTACCCACCGCTTACGCAATAAATTTTTTATGCAAACAGGATGCATGCTCCTATAAATTCTGTTGCAGAAGATTTTTGTTGTTGTATCAACCGAAAGAAGTTATTTTTATATTTGCAATGCCCGATGCGAATTCCGAAACTGGACTTCGCATTTGTTTTTCACCAACTGACCACCGATATGAAAAGCCTAAGAAAGGTAATTACACTGGATGAATTTATTTTTCAGAATGAGAAGGACTTCCCGTTTGCCACCGGCGAATTGAGCGGATTGTTACGGGATATCGCTTTTGCAGCGAAAATTGTGAACCGCGAAGTGAATAAAGCGGGACTGGTGGATATTCTGGGTACCACCGGAGTTAACAATACAACGGGAGATGAAGTAAAAAAACTGGATATGTTTGCCAACGAGCAGTTCATCTCCGCTTTGCGGGTAAGTGGCGAATGCTGTGGCCTGGCCTCGGAAGAAAATGATGAATTTATTCCCATCGTGTCGGAAGACTCGCGGAATGCCAAGTATGTAGTGACACTGGATCCGCTGGATGGATCTTCGAATATTGATGTGAATGTTGCCATTGGAACCATCTTCAGTATTTACAGAAGGCAGTCGTTTTTTGGTCCGTGCACGCAGGAAGACTTCATGCAAAAAGGTTCAAGACAGGTAGCAGCGGGATATATCATTTACGGTTCGTCAACCATGATGGTGTACACCACCGGCAATGGCGTCAATGGCTTTACGCTGGATCCGTCGATCGGGGAGTTTTGCCTTTCGCATCCCGACATAAAATCGCCTGATAAGGGCAAAATATATTCGGTTAACCAGGGTAACTTCCTGAAATTTGAGATGCCGGTGAAGGAATACATCACTTATTGCCAGTCGGAAGATAAACTGACCAACCGTCCCTATTCATTACGTTACATCGGTTCACTGGTAGGAGATGTGCACAGAAACCTGATGTATGGCGGTATCTTCATGTACCCGTCAACCAAAACTTCTCCGCAGGGAAAATTGCGATTGCTTTATGAGTGTTTTCCAATGGCATTCATCGTAGAACAGGCAGGTGGAAAAGCAACCGATGGCCACCGTCGTATTCTTGATATTCAGCCAACGGAACTGCATGAGCGGTCTCCTGTTTTCCTGGGCTCAAAAGATATGGTGGATCTGCTGGATGATTATATGCGGAATTCGAAAGTGGTGCAGGCGGCTGCTTCTGCGGTAACTGCATAGGAAAGGCTATCCTGCATTCATGTATCCTGTATCTTTTTTAAGGTGCGCATGCTGCGAAGCCATCACGGCCAGTTCATCACAACGTTCATTTTCTATATGGCCGGCATGCCCTTTGATCCATTTGAAGGTTACCTTATGTTTACGGTAGAGTTGCAGAAAGCGTTGCCATAAATCCGGATTTTTCACATTTTTCCAACCTTTCTTTTCCCATGCGAATAGCCAGCCCTGCTTCACGGCGTCGACAACATACTTTGAATCACTAACCACGATAACATGACTGTTGCTGAATTTAAGGGCTTCCAGTCCTTTAATGACCGCCATCAGTTCCATCCTGTTGTTGGTTGTAAGCGCAAATCCTTCCGATAATTCTTTTTCATGTTTTCCTGATTTAAGGATCAATCCATACCCTCCGGGTCCGGGATTGCCACTGCAGGCGCCATCGGTAAACAGGAAGATGGTGTTTGGCTTGTCTGAGGCGTTGTTCATCATTTCAGCGGCTAAAAGTAATTCTATCAATTGATATGCCGAGAGGTAAACACCGTTTTTGCAGGTATCAGAAATCCGTTACCGTTATTTGTTACGTTTTAACAATTGGCAAAGCATCTTAATTAACCGGATGTTGCAGGCGGTTTTTTTTCATATAAACTGTTAAGGTGTAGTAATGCGGCATAGCCGGGTGTTGCTATTTATTATGAAAAAATAATACCTTCACAGCGTTGCATGGTTCCCGAAATTTTCGGGATTAAAAGGGAACTCCGTGAAAACCGGAGACAGTTCCCGCTGCTGTATTTCCGCTGGCACAGCCAGTAAAAGTTTTAGCCTCCACTGCCACTGTCCTGATTGCAGGGATGGGAAGGCCGCTAAAATCCGGAAGAGTCAGAAGACCTGCCTTGCAACACCTGATTGATGCTTCGGGAAAAAGCAGCGATGAGCATTACCTACTCATTTCTTTTCCTGTGGTTTTTATTATTTCCGGTGCGGGTAACACCTTTGAAAACACTCATCATGAAATCAACTTTTTTGTCATCAAGATTGCTGCTTACCATCGGTTTGTTATGGATGTTTCAGTCCCTGCAGGCACAAATCAAGGATACCATAGCCGTTCAGGATATTCCTGAAGTGATTATAACTGCAACACGCACGGAAAAGGAAGTAAACACCATCGGTAGAGAGGTCACTGTAATAACCCGCGTAGAAATACAGCGCACTGGCGCAAAGTCCCTTGCTGAACTATTAGGCGACTATGCCGGGATATCAGTAATCGGCACCAATCAGAACCCCGGAATGACGCAAAGTATGTTTATGCGTGGAACCGGAAGTAACCAAACGGTGATCCTGATTGATGGCGTGCCGTTCAGCGACCCTTCTTCGACCAACAATGCCGTTGATCTGAGTGAACTGCCACTCAGTAATATTGAGCAGGTAGAAATCGTACGCGGATCGCACAGCACGTTGTATGGATCTTCCGCCATCGGAGGGGTCGTTAACATCATTACAAAGAAAAAACAACCCGCAGGGTTACATGCAGGGGCAACGGTATTGGGCGGAATGTTTGGCTCCGGCACTTCACAATTGCAGGAACAGGTATCCCTGAGTTACACCTTTAAAAATGGCATCTATGCAATGATTGATGGTTTCAACAGCAGTATTCATGGGCTCGATGCGACAATAGATACCTCCGATGAATCAGCAAATTTCAGAAGTTTCGATCAGGACGACTTCAGCCAGCAGCAGGTTTCCGGAAAAGCAGGATTCATCAATGACCGATGGAATGTAGTGGGGACCTACAGTTATACCAACAGTGCTGCGGATTTTGACAAGGCCGGCTATAAATACCGTTCATATGATATACCCACCAGCCTGTATGATGGCGACAGCACACGCATCTTCACCAAAAGAAACTTCGCCGTTTTCAATATAGGCTATATGCCGGTAAAGAATTTCGATCTTAAGTTTTCAGGAGGTTATTCAACACTTTACCGGAGCACGATTGATGATTCATCGGTGATTGATGCTGTGGGCACCAATGACCATACTTTTGCAGATGGCCGCTATGAAGGTGCAGAGTTCCATACTGAATTGACAGGAGATTACAGGTTCAGTGAAATGAGACTCACTGCCGGAATTGGTGCCGATGTGGAGACGATGACGTCGGGAACACATTACTATAACGGTTCCTTCCAGTATGAAAGTGTAAGTAATCTTGATACCCTTGGATTGAATGCCTCCCTGTTTAATGCATTTGTGCAATTGGATCTGGATGGCAAAGCCATTTCACCGGCAATGAAGAACTGGAACATTATTGCCGGAGCACGTTTCAACTATCATGATTTATTTGGAAGCACGATCGTGTATGAATTAAATCCATCTTACAGGATAGGTGACGTTGCCCGCGTATTTGCTTCGTATGCCACCGGGTTTAACGCACCTTCCCTCTACCAGCTGTATGCACCGGATTTTTATTATACTTCTGAAATTACCAGGGGCAACCCATACCTGCATCCCGAGTATTCGCATGCCATGGAATTGGGGGTGAAATTTTTCCCCGGCAAACAAATCAGCTATGGAATTTCCTTGTATTCAACGATCGTCAGCAATTCGATTGAGTATGTTTACCTGTGGGATAAGAATATTCCGATTGAGGAGTTAGGTACGGATTTTTACAGGGATGATTACCGGGGCGATACCTACGTGAATGCCGGCAAACAACAGAGCATGGGCGTGGATGCCTATTTTTCTGCACAATTGAAAAAGTGGCTATCGGTTGATGGTAACCTCAGCTATGTGAACGGTAAATTGTCTTATTCAGCGAATGATCTGGACACCACGCATACGGAAGGAAATCATGTGCAACTGTACAGCAACGGAGCTTTTCCTGCCACTGAATCAGGTACAGAAGGGCTGGTGCGCCGGCCAAGCACAGTGAACGCCGGCGTAGTGGTTACTCCTTTCAAAAAGGCAAGTGTTCGTCTTAGTGGCAAGTGGACAAGCAGTTACGACGATATTTACTACGACTATGCCTTGGGTCCTTACGGGGCACTAAATACGGTTCCGCTGCAAGACTATTTTTTAGTGGATCTGTTGATGAGGTATACTTTTAACAGCCATTTTACGTGTGCATTCAAAGTAGAAAATCTGCTTAATGCATCGTATACCGAGATAAGAGGATTTAGTACCAAAGGTATTGGCGCTTACATTTCGGTTTCCGGTTCATTTTAAAATCAAAATGATTGGTGTGTTGGCTTCAGATTGAGCAGTAGAGCATCAGTTGCCGCTTAATGTGAAGAGGATTTAACCGCCTTGGCGCATCATCTACACGGATTTTGCTAATGCAGGCCGCATCTTAAGGATCAATTCATAACCGCCAAACAGCACACCACAATAAAACAAATCGCCCGCAACCGTATTGCCAAAGAACGGAATACCTGCGGCAAAGCAAGTTGTCAGGCCATGCCAGTCTAAGGGATAATACCCCGATCCCATCCAAACTGCAAAATTGGTAATAGTAAAAAACAGGAGAGATGATAATAAGCTTACCGCAATGACCGGTACAACCTTTATGTTATTTCGAAGCGAAAAGCCCAGGAAGGTAATCAGGAGTAATGCCAGGTAAACATCCCACATCCCCGGATGAAAGCCGAGGATCGCATCGGTAATAAGCATGGCAACAGCGGGGATAACAAAGGCCATTCTTTTATCGCTGAAATGCGCAGCTCCAAACAAAGCAATGGCCGCAATCGGCGTAAAGTTCCAGAGGTGCAGTTGGTTGGTGAGCAACCTGCTCAATGCTGCAATTAGTATCAATACAGTCAATACCAGAAAACGGGAATTTAATAAGGACGGCTTCATGGACGTTAAAATTTCAGGGGTGAATTTACTCAAATTTATCAGAGGTAGAAACACGGGTGCACATTTCAAGTAGTTATGCAGATGGAGCAGCCGCTGCCGTTTATTTTACTGCAAGCAGTTCTTTCGCCAGAGCCACATCTTGATCTATCGCCGCAATCATCAGGTCAACCGTTTCAAATTTCACTTCCGGCCGCAACCATTCTATGAATTCGAGTTTCAGCATTTCACCATACGCGGTATCATCATAATCAAAGAGGAAGGCTTCTACTGTGCGGTGAGTACCATTTACCGTTGGCCTGAAGCCGATGCTTGCAACCCCGTATAGCTCTTCCTGTTTCAAACGCGCTTTAACCAGGTAAACACCATCAGCCGGAATAAGTTTAAAGGAATGTTCTACTGCAATGTTTGCCGTTGGGTAGCCCAGTTTTCTTCCCAGTTGTTTTCCCTGTACAACCGGCCCTTGCAACGAATAGTAATGGCCCAGCAAATGCGCAGCGGTTTTTACATCTCCTTCCTGCAAGGCAATACGTATGCGCGTAGAACTCACTTCAATATCGTCAACCAGCTGTTTGGTTATTTCTTCTACTTTATAATGGCAGGATGAGGAAAGTTTACGCAACAATTCAATATTACCATCGCGGTGATGGCCAAACTGGTGATTGTAACCAATGGCGATAATGGCAGGATGAAAATTCCCCACCAGGAACTGTTCTACATAGTCACGTGCCGGGAGGCGGGAAAAAGCCTTGGTGAAGGGTGCCACTACCAGGTGATCAACCGACATTTGATGCAGGAGTTCAATCTTTTCTTCCAGTATCGAAAGGATACGTAACGAAGGATCATCCGGGAAAACAACGCTTCTCGGATGTGGTTCAAAGGTGATGAGTACACTTTCTCCGCCAATGGCTGCTGCCAGTCCTTTGATTCTGTGGATCAGGTGCTGATGCCCCTTGTGTACGCCATCAAATGTGCCTACAGTAATAACCGCATTCCTGAAGGAGGGAAGCATTGATATGTCGGTATGAACCTGCATCGTTGTATAAGGTGCTTATGTATGTACAGGGCTTGTCATGAAAACATTTCAGCAAACGGAAGCAATCCTGCCTCAAAAGTACCGCATTGAAAGCGGTTTTTTATCTGCCGTGTGGCAAGGAGAGCAACCAGATGGCAGCCAGAAAAATCAATGTCCGGCTGATAAAGAAACAACCGCCTGGTACACGACTCGCAAAAAATTTACCGGGCAATGGCTACACCAGTATTTGCAGTCAGGAGGGTAGCAGGCCAATTCGATTGTATCAATGTATCGTCATTCCATCCGCCTTTCCTGACCAGGAACCACCTTCAGCAAACAGCCGCTGTGCAGTATTGTATGACCTGGCAATCAATCCATCTGTGATTTTTGTTCTTCAGCTTGTACAAATGCGGTGAATTGCGAAATAGTCCAGGCATCCTTTACATGATAGTCGCCTATCCGGATTCTTCGCAAGGCAGAAAGGTAAGCGCCATTGTTTAACGCTTTTCCAAAATCATTCACCAGTGAACGTACATAAAAGCCTTTTCCGCAAACTACCCTGAAATCTACTTCCGGCAGCCTGATTGACGTAAGCTCGAATTCATAAAGTGTAACTTTTCTTTTTTCAATTTCGAAGTCATGGCCTGACCTTGCTTTCTTGTATGCCCTTCTTCCGTTTACATAAATTGCGGAAAAGACAGGAGGAGATTGCATAATGTCGCCGAGAAACTGTTGTGGCATGGCTTTCACCATGTCGGCAGTAAGGGAGGTTGTGTCAAAGCGCTGGTCTATCTCCTTTTCCAGGTCATAGCTAGGCGTAGTTGCGCCAAGTACCATAGTGCCGGTGTATTCTTTATGAGTGTCCTGAAATTCAGGGATGCGTTTGGTGAACTTGCCGGTACATAATATGAGCAAGCCGGTGGCATAGGGGTCAAGTGTACCTGCATGGCCTACCTTGGCTTTGGTCCAGCGCTTCACTTTGTTTACCACATCAAACGATGACCAGTCAAAGGGTTTGTCAAATAAGAGTACCGCGCCCGAACGTATTTCCTCCAGGGTCATATCATTTGAAGGTTTACACCCAGGGCCAGCAAAAGGAGCAAGATCGTACCTACCACAATGCGGTAATATCCGAATAACTTAAAACCATGCCTGGTCAAAAATCCGACAAAGGCTTTTATGGCAATCATGGCGACCAGGAAGGCCACCACGAATCCAACCGCTAACGGCACCAGGGTTGCCGAAGAAATATGCTGTGCGTAATCCAGCAAGTCGAGCACGGAAGCGGCAGCCATCGTTGGCACGGCAAGAAAAAAGGAAAACTCGGCTGCCTGTTTCCTGCTGAGTTTTTGGCTCATGCCGCCAATAATGGTGGCGGCGGAACGGGAAACACCCGGAATCATGCTGATCACCTGAAACAAACCTATTTTAAGTGCCATGGGATAGGTAATGGGTTGTTCCGCAACCTCTTCCGAATCTTTGAATATTCTATCAATAAAGAGCAGGACAATTCCGCCTGCCAGCATAGATATGGCAACGATAGTTACGCTGCCTATCATCTCCTTTATGTATGAATGGAACAGAAAACCAAAGAAAGCGGAAGGTATAAATGCTACCAGCAGTTTCAGGTAAAATGAAAACCATTCACCAACCCCTCTATCACCGGGTAAAAATTTTCTCCAGTACAGTACCAGTACGGAAAGAATTGCGCCAAACTGAATAACTACTTCAAACATCTTCACAAAATCATCATTGTGAATCCCCATGAATGTGGAAGCGATGATCATATGCCCGGTAGAAGAGATAGGAAGAAACTCGGTAATTCCTTCCACAATAGCCAGGATGATGGCTTGCAGGATGCTCATTGATGGTATCAGTTTATTATGAACTCGTGTGAAAATATCGAGGTAAAGCCTGTATCAGTCAGCATTTATTGCTATCTGCCAGCCGGCTTGCCTTCGAAATAAACGGCGGCAAAGATAGGAGGGAACTTGGGAGTTCAAAGTCTTATACGGGAAAGGGAACGGATACATTCGTTCATATGCCCATAACTTTCTTGATCAATGCCTCAGTCTGTTTTCCTGAATACGAGCATGGCACGGCCATCTTTCATCAACGTCAAACGGTTATCTGCAATCTGATAGCTGTTGGCAACCTGCAGCGCATTCACAAATTCACTTTCTTTTGCGGCCTCCGGACAAGCCATACGGGTCATCTGCGCTGCGGTGATCCTGATGCTTTTTTCATCCGCTTCCACGCTGCCATTTATTGTATTGCAACCTGCATTACCGAATAGCTTCATCTCACTGTTTATTTCAATCCGCGGTATTTCTTTGGGATAGTTTTTCGAATCAATTTTTATTCCGTTGATGCTTTCCAGCACCCACAGATCAATCACACGGTAACCTTTAGGAAGTGAAGGAGGGGTTTGCTTCAAAATCATAGTGGTTTTATCAGGATTAAAAAACACAAGCGCTCCATCCTCAAACCGGTATTGTGTAGTCATTCGTAAGGCGGAAAGAAAGGCTTGTTCACCTTCCATTTCCGGGCAGGCCATCATGGTAATGGCACCTTCATGAATGCGGATCAATCCTCTTTCTGAATGACTGATCTTGCCCATAAACCGGTTGCAGCCTGCAAAGCCGGCATAACTTAAACTGTCCATGTTGATTTCAAGAAAAGGAAGTCCGCGCGGATACTGGCCCTCTTCTGCATCTACACTACCTATTTTTTTTAATGTCCATTTTCCTTCCAGGCCATAGTCGGGCACATACTTTCCACAACCCTCGTAATGGCGTGATTCGTTTTCATTGTGGTGCCGAACATCAATCATTGCCCGGAAAGGAAAGCCTGTACCACTCATATTGTCTGTGCAAGATTCCTGAATCAATTGTATGCGCATGGTTACCGCTTCGGTTTGCAGGTCAAATAAAGTGACGTTCTGATCCATTGCTTTAATGCCTTCAGCAAAAGGGGTTGTGAATTCCTGACCTTCAAGCGTTCTGAAATGGATTGACTTGCCTGCTGTCATATCAAGCGACCAGGAAGGCTCATTGCCCGTAGCATAAAAAGTAATGCCCTGGTGGTATTTTTTTCTGTCTAAAGGAGCTGTTTTGATAGCATCCTGATTTGCCGGCTGATTTTTCATAGAACGGGTAAGCT
Organism: uncultured Bifidobacteriaceae bacterium; assembly: GCA_964524035.1. Classification (GTDB taxonomy): domain Bacteria; phylum Bacteroidota; class Bacteroidia; order Chitinophagales; family UBA10324; genus JACCZZ01. The sequence continues at coordinate 8,771 of CAZGBP010000006.1, read as the reverse complement.
TGGTAAGCATATAACGGTCTGCCAGTGCACCGGTTATCTCGTTACCTCCGGCATCCAGCATTTGAAGTCCGGAAGGGAGTATTCTGAAGAGCCCCATGCTGTATGGGTTGCCCCCCAGTTTTACTATGGACTGTTCTTCTACGGTGTAGGTTCCGCCGACCGTAACCGGTGTTGTGGAACGATCAATATACAACGCGCTTTCTTCATACGTACCATCCCTCAGCAAACTGAGCTTGTATTGAATGCCCGGACAATCAGCGCAGGGAATAGTGCCTGAATAGAGTCCGGCCACTTCGTTCAATGAACCCGACTGGGCGGTTGCGGGTAGCGAAAAAAGTACCGGATTCAGCAGCAGGCAGAGGGCAAAATTTCTCAGGTTCATGAATGTTGTATTTCAATGTTTTGGAAATCCAAAAGTAATGAACTAAAAAATTTGTTCTTGCAGGATAACCATTGGCATGGCAATTAATAAAACCGGGTCAATTTCATAATGCCTCCCAGTACCTTCAGGAGAGTGTTGCTACTTTTACAAAAAAAATTCCTGGACGTTTGGATAATGTAATGACTTTGTTCAATACAGGAGCGTTGGCTGTGAGGAACCGAAGGGTAAGCAGCGCAACAGACATTTAATGTGTTTCAGGACTACCGGGATGCATTTCTGCCAATACAAAGAATTACATTCCTGAAATTATGTGGTAGTTGATGCTTTGTGCTTAAATTAGCATTCTTGACATGGAAACAGAAGTACTTCCCATTGAAAAAGTTGCAGGTCCGGATACGACAGGTGGGGCAAGGGTAATCCTGTTTAACGATGACTACCATACATTCGATGAAGTGATTTATCAGTTGATCCTTGCGATCAACTGTTCTTACAAAGTGGGCGAACGGATGGCGCAAACCGTACATACGGAAGGAAAGTGCATGGTATATGCAGGCCCGATGGAAGAGTGCCTGAGTGTTAGTGCAATATTGGAAGAGATTGATCTGAAGACGCAGATAGATTTTGACTGATGACGCCGTTTGCTTTTTACCTATTCGAATTTCTTCAACGTTTCACCCGGGGATATTCATGACGCTTATCAACAGCGATATCATCTGCTGGAGGCGGAGGATCTTCCATAATTACTTTTGGAAACAGCTTCGTTTCGAATCCTTCAAAGTCTTTAGCCCATTCTTTGTGATTGTAAACGCAGACCGGCAAACAGGCTGAACAGTAATAATGTGTTGCAAAGTAAGGGAAACACTTGCCTGTATCTACCTGGTAGCGGTCGTTGCCCAGATGGTCTTTCCCGGAAGCTGCATTGCGTTCGTCGGGGATCGCTTTAGCCGGACAATAAATTCTGCATGCCCTGCAATTATCACAGAAGGCTGCAATACCAGCATCAACCGGATGATCAATAGCCATAGGTAAAGAAGTGATTACGCTTCCCATGCGAAACAATGGTCCCAGCTTTGGATGGATGATGGAACCATGACGCCCCAGTTCTCCAAATCCTGCTTTAAGACCTATGGGTATATGGAGCACATCACTGTCTCCAATCGGATGCTCCACTTTGCAGTTATATCCCAGCGAGCGGATGAAATTTGCCAATGCAATAACCGTTTCGCCAAGCGTATAATAAATGCGCAGGCATTCAATGGCTGCCTCTTTGGAAGGCACTACCTGGAATGCCCTCCAGCGCATCCGTTGTCCTACTGCGATGGCATATTTTTCAGTCACCGTTTTTCCTTTATAAATATCGGAAGGTTCAATTTCACAGATACCGACAATATCGGCACCAAAGGATTCCGCCTTTTCTTTAATGAGTTTTGCTGCAGCTTCCGTATCTGCGAAGGCGGTTTTGTGAGGCGCTGTAATGCCTTCAAACCGGAGGTACTGGTCGTTGTAAATTTTATCCAGGTATTCATTTACTTCCGGTATATCAATCTTGCGGCCACCTATGGATGCATACCAGTCATCCCATGAAAAGGCCGGTGGTGACTCCGCCGCGGCATAGGTAACAACCTGGGTTGATATATCCGGTTCTGTCATGGGGATTTATAAGGAGTATAAAGTTCGCAAACAAATTGATGTTTACAATAAAGAATCTAAGCCGGAAACTCTCATGCCTTCATTCGGAAAATAAAAGCTGTAATTTTCCGCTTATGCAAAAGCGGATAGTCAGCATTATGTTGCTGTGGTTACTATTACTTCCGGGATTATCGAAAGCGCAGGAAACCATAAGGCTTGTTGCTTACAACCTGTTAAACTATGAAGGTATTCAGGCAGACACCGCCATACGCAATCCGCATTTCAGAAAAATCATGCAGGCACTTCAGCCTGACTTACTGGTTTGCGAAGAAGTGAAGGCCTACCAGGGCATACTCGGATTTGTAGCACATGTAATGAATGACTCAGCCGATATTTATTCGCTCGGTACATTCATTACAGGATTTGATACGAATAAAGCACTGATCTACCGAAAGGAAAAGTTCAGTTTTATCAGCAACTACGCCATTAAAACGGATCTGCGCGATATTAACGAATTCAAGGTAGTGCATAAAGCAAGCGGGGATACCTTAATACTGTATGCGGTACATTTAAAAGCCAGTTCATCCGCTAGCGATGAAGCGCAACGTGCATCGGAAGTGGATAGCCTTCGAAAACGTACCAATGCGTTACCGGATGGTACCGATTTCATCGTATGTGGTGATTTTAATATTTACAATACCAATGAAGTGGCTTACCAGAAGCTTCTGCAAAACAATGTAACCGATGATGGAAATGTGCAGGACCCCTTACTGATCAGCGGGGTATTCAACAACCCGTCATATGCGAAATACCATACCCAATCTCCAAGGGTTCGCAGTTTTGGCGGCGGCGTAGTGGGAGGCCTCGATGACCGGTTTGATATGTTGTTGTTCAGCAATGCAGTGATGGAGCAGGGAGGGATATCCTATATTGCCGGCAGTACGGTTTCCTTTGGCAACGATGGCAACCATTACAACGATTCTATTAACAGGCCGCCAAATACCGCAGTGGGAGATGAAATGGCCAATGCCCTTCATGCAGCGTCGGATCATTTGCCATTACTTGCCTTCCTGGAGTTTCAAACAACCGGAACAACGGCGAACTTAAATGAGGCAGTATTGGTAAAAGCGTATCCCAACCCCTTTTCTGATTTGCTGCAATTCAGGATTTCACCAGCACCTGTTGCCGGCATTCATTTAGAGTTAGCTGATGTATTGGGAAGGATCGTGCATACCGAAGAATTTTTTGCTTCCGGAATAATTACCTGCCACCTGCCCATGCTCTTACCAGGAATATATCATTACCGGATACGGTGGGGATCATTTTTTGCAAACGGAGCGATCGTCAGAAATTAAATGACAGTTTTTTTTTGAATAGGATGGTTGCATCGGAAACGGCTAACAACCGTCATCTTCCGGAAGCTGAATGTACTGAAAGCAACCTAACCACCCATATCCTGTATCATTTCACCTCCATTGGTGTTCTTGCGTTTGAAAATCGAAGAATCAAATTTTCCAAACTTGTAGCTGAAATTCAAACGAATAAATTGTGGGTCACGAATGCGTGAAGAAATTTGCGTGAAATACTCGGTATCGTAATGTGTAATAGACCGGTCTGTTGCAAAAATATCTGAGAAGCTCAGCGTGGCGGTGGCTTTGTTTTTGAAAAATTCTTTTTTCACCGAAATATCCATCTCCCACAATGGTTCTACATAACCTTGCAGGGTAGCCGGAGGAGCTCCAAAGAATCCACCGCCCATTCCGCGGCCACCACCACCTCCGCCGCCGCTTTGGGGTACGGCGGTCTTCGACTGGTATTCACCGGATAACTGAACAGTAAAATTCAAAGGCAACTTAAATGTTGCATTTACTTTTGCAAACCAGCTAAACTGGCTGTTAGTGAGCCCGGATTCGATATTGCTTCCATCAATAAATGATTGAAAAAGATTGAGATTGGTAGAAATGCTGAACCACTTTTTTATTGAATTTGTGGAGGTGAGTTCTAGTCCGACCAGGTAGCTTGAATTGGCATTCTCGTACGTGCTGATGATAGTTTCTTGCATCAGCATGGAATCATATTCCAACTCCTGGTAACGGGTAATCTTATTGTTAGTGCCTTTAAAATAAGCCGATGTGAGCAGGCTGTTTGACTTGTCAAAGCTTCTTTCAAAGTTGAACTCAACCGTATTGGTAAATTGCGGCAGCAGGTCCGGATTTCCTCGTTGCAGATTCAGTGAATCGGAATAGTCAGTGTATGGCATAAGCTGGAAAAAGCCGGGCCGGTCAATGCGGCGGCTATAGTTGAGTTGCAAGGTATTCTCCTGGTTCACTTCATAGCTTAATGAGCCACTTGGAAAAAGACTTAACGGGAAATTGTTTTTATAGCTTTGATCCGCATCGGTCAATACACCGGAATAGAAGGAACTCTCTACCCTTAAACCGGCTTTGTATTGAAATTTGTCAAACACGCCGCTAAAGGTTGCATAACCGGCATATACCTGGTCATTATACGTGTAGTTATTTACATCCGGTACAATAACAAACTCATTCAGTGAATCATCGAAGACAGATACCTCATTGCGGGAATCGAATTTCCGCAGCGCTGCGCGTACGCCGGCTTCAACCTCCATATCCTCAGAGATAGGATCAACATAGTCTGATTGCACCGTGATATACCGGTTGCTGCCGCCACCTTCCTGCTCCTGGCGGCCTAATGTGCCAATGGGATTTTCCTGTTCATCATAGTATTGCGTCAGGTAGTTTGAGTTATTGTCACTCTTGCTCTTATTATAGTTGAAATCGGCGCTTAATGTTTTACCTTCCTTTGGGAAGAGGTGTTTATAAAGCAATGCACCGCCGGTGTTGTGAAACTGACGGAAACTTTCGGTGTTTCGGATGGCCTGGCTGCTGCTGATGCCGGCATCAACAAGCGTATCTGTGGTAAGAAACAACTGATCATTTGAATTAAACTTACCCTGTGTATACGAACCGCTGAGTGTGATGGTATTCCTGTTGTTCACAAAATAATCGATGCCCGCATTTCCTGAAAGAAACTGATTATTGTTGATAGGTGTGTCTACCTGGAAAATATTGGTTTGTGGTTCTTCAAAGGTGTTGTAACGCTCCGTATTGCTGTAGCTGATGGATTTACGCTGGTTAAAGTTGGCGTTGGCAAATACATTGATTTTTCCTTCACGAATATTTATGTCTCCGCCTCCGTTTACTTTACCGCGTTTATCAATGCCTGCCCTCAGGTTGCCATTATATCCGATGCGCCGGCTCTTTTTCATAATGATATTGATAATGCCCGACTGTCCTCCGGAGGCATCATACTTCGCAGATGGATTGGTGATTACTTCAATTTTCTCTATTGCATCTGAAGGAATCTGGTCGATGGTAAGTGTGGTTGGCCTTCCATCAACAAAAATCTGAGGTGCTGCATTGCGCAAGGTTACATTGCCGTCAATATCAACCAATACAGAAGGTACTTTCTTTAAAACATCTTCAGCAGTCCCACCGGCATTGGAGATGTCTTTATCTGCATTATAGACCTTTTTGTCAAGCTGCAGTTGAAAGATCGGCTCCTCATCAGTAACGACTACTTCAGAAAGTGTGATGGCGAGCGCTTTCAGTTTTATGTTGCCCAGGTCCTTATCAGCAAGCAGCATCTGCTGTTTTGTTCCCGGCTTCATGTCAAATCTTACGGTTTGGTTGAGGGAGTCATATCCGATGGCAGTAACATGCATCTGAAAACTGCCTTTTACAGGAACATTTTCCAGGCTGAAATCGCCATTGGCCTCCGTTAAAGCACCGGTAATCAATTTTCTTTTCTGTTGCTTTTTTACAGAATCATAAATCGTTTCAAAAAGCTGAATGGTAGCGAACTCAATACCTTTGCCTGAAGTTTCATCGAGAATTCTTCCATAGAAACGGCCGGTATTCATCTGGCGCGAACTGCCATTTCCGCTTTTTCCCGCAGCCGGATTTTGCGCATGCAGGGTTACGGTAAAAAGGAGTAGGAAAAACAGGAGAAGGATTCTATTCATAAAACCGAATACGGGTCGAGATGAATCAGATTTAGTAAGTGGCAAAAATAGGGCATCTGTGGTTAACAATTGGATGCGAGATGCATGGCTCCGTCCTTTTAACTAGCATTTAACAAATGGCTGCAATAAAAAAAAGGTGTGTGCATTTGAACTGAAATCACTAAATTTCTGATCGAAATCTTTCGTCATGAACATTCCGGTAGTTGAAAAAGAAGCGCTCGTAAACTATCGGTTTGTACAATATGAAGTGCTGAGCAGCCAGTATGAAATGGAATTGCGGCAAATATTACTGGAAGAAGCCATGATTTTGGGTAACGGAGAAAAACATAAGGTTAAAATAATTTTTGAATCCTTGCAAGGACCTGCCATGGTGGAAACTACCGTATGGGATACCACCGATACCCATATTGAATTGAAGGGAGGAATAGATATTCCGATTTGCTGTATCTGGGAAGTACTTATCTGATGGGACAGCCCCGATAGCTGAGATTAAGAATGGAAAGAAACGGATTTGCTGTAATGATTGTGAAGCAGGCAAATTCAGAAATTTCTGAAAAAGGTAACAGAACCCATCGTTGTGATCATATGAAAATGAAATACCTGCTGCTTGCTTTAGCAGTAGCTCCCTTGCTTTTTTGCAGTTGTGAAAATACGTTAACGCAGCACTCAGCAAACAGTAATCTGATGACAAAGGACAGCATTAAGCAATGGTATCTGAGTTACATAGAAGAAGTTTGGAACAACAGAGATTTTTCTAATGCCGACAAGTATTGGGGAACTGACTTCAAAAACGTGTTTGCACCGCAATTTGCTCATCACCCTGAAGGAATGAAAGAACAGGTTGCCTATTTTCTGAGCGCCTTTGATTCTTTTCACTTTGAAGTCAAAGACATACTCATTGAAGGTAATGTAATGCATAGCCGGAGTGGAGGAATCTGCTGCTTGCCATTCGGCGCTTTCAGCAGGTTGCCTGCTTACACTTCCACCTTCTCGGTTTTAAACTCGCTGGTCGTGTGAAACGTAATATCGGGATTGGCTTCCCGTGTAACCTTGAGCAGCCATTCCGATGGTGCCAGAAATACCAGGTGATCATCTTTGTCGTAGTAAACATTCTGCGACTTAAACCGGATAAACTCTTCCAGTTTCTGCTTGTCTGAAGAGGTAACCCAGCAAGCCTTATGAATGTCTTTAGGCACAAATTCACAGGATGCACCATATTCGTTTTTCAGCCGGTATTGAATAACCTCAAATTGCAGGTCACCCACCACACCCACCACTTTCTTATTGCCGTGTTGCTGATAAAACAACTGCGCCACACCCTCTTCCGTCAGTTGTTCTATGCCTTTATCCAGCTGTTTGGTCTTCATCGGATCGCGGTTAATAAGTTCCTTGAAGATTTCCGGAGAAAAATTGGGGATGCCGCGAAACTGCAATACTTCCCCTTCCGATAAGGAATCCCCGATCTTAAAATTGCCGGTATCATACAAGCCTATTACATCTCCCGGAAAAGCCTCTTCGATAATATTTCTGGAAGAGGCAAGAAAGCTCGCAGGGCTGCTGAACTTCAACTCCTTTTTCAACCTGCAGTGAAAGATGTATTTATTACGTTCAAACTTTCCGGAAACGATACGCACAAACGCGATGCGGTTACGGTGCTTAGGATCAATATTGGCATGTATCTTAAAAACAAATCCTGTAAAAACCTCTTCTTCAGGTTGAATAATTCGTTTATCCGTCTCCCGCGATTGTGGGGTGGGTGCTATACGGATAAATGTATCGAGGAGTTCTTTTACCCCGAAATTATTACGGGCACTGCCAAAGAAGACGGGAGCTATGCCGGCACTCAGGTAATCCTGTACGTCAAACTCAGGATAAACACCACTCAGCAATTGTGCATCCTCCCGCAACTGGTTGGCGTCGCGAGGTATAATTTCATCAAGAAGCGGGTCCTTCAGTTCGCTGATCTCCACCCGGTCTTTTTCAATAGTCTGTTTTTCGGGTTGAAAGAGTTGCAGCGTTTTGTCGAAAAGATTGTATACACCTTTAAACTCCGATCCTTTGTTTACCGGCCAGCTTAACGGTTGCACATTAATAGACAATTTTTTTTCCAGTTCATCCAGCAAATCAAAAGGGTCCCTGCCTTCGAGGTCCATCTTATTGATGAAGATGATGACCGGTGTTCTGCGCATCCTGCACACTTCCATCAGCCGCTCGGTCTGTGTTTCAACACCTTTAACGGAGTCAATCACCAAAATGACACTGTCCACCGCCGTTAAAGTGCGATACGTATCTTCTGCGAAGTCTTTGTGGCCGGGCGTATCCAGCAGGTTAATCAGGGTGGTATTGTATTCAAACGTCATTACCGAAGTGGCTACGGAAATACCGCGCTGCCGTTCAATTTCCATGAAGTCGGATGTTGCCGTTTTCTTGATCTTATTGGATTTTACGGCACCTGCTACCTGAATGGCACCGCCATACAGCAGAAATTTTTCAGTTAGGGTAGTTTTACCGGCATCGGGATGGCTGATAATTGCAAAGGTTCTCCTGCGTGCTATTTCTTCAGACTGTTTCATATTGCTTGGTTGCAAAGGTATTCAAACAATAGTTTTTTCCACTGCCGGCGTTTTGAGTGTGGCAGGCTCTGTGAAAGCTGCAATTGAACAAAAACTGCAAACCGAATCCGGAACCAGGCGCAAATAAATGATGATAATCTGG
>CAZGBP010000005.1:0-69215 GCA_964524035.1 uncultured Bifidobacteriaceae bacterium | reverse complement strand
CTTAATGCTGTAGCGTTTACCTTAGCGCCTTGCTTTTTTAGCGCCAAGACGCGAAGTCGCGAAGAAAATCACAAAGGATCACTATGCTACGTTTTTTTGGCGTCCTGGCGTCTTCGCGCTGGTATTTATCAGCCATTTCTCCTGTTGCAATTTAAATAGCGTGCTTATCCGGCAGTCCCTATTTTTGTGCCTTCGCAGTAAGGTCGTTATTATTGAACATCCCGCTTAATTTTCCATGAAGCAAAAAAGGTTATTGGTAATAGGAGGAGGAGCTGCGGGTTTCTTTTGCGCGGTAAATGCTGCCAGGATCAATCCTGGTTTGTCGGTGATTATAGCGGAAAGAACAGGGCAGGTACTGCAAAAAGTAAAAGTAAGCGGCGGCGGAAGATGCAATGTAACCCATGCCTGTTTCGACATTCAGGAGATGTCGTCCTGTTATCCAAGAGGGGAGAGGTTTTTACGTAAGGCATTTCACCAGTTTTTTGTTACTGACACTATTGAATGGTTTCAGGAACGGGGAGTATCACTGAAAGTAGAGGAAGATGGCAGGATGTTTCCGGAAGCAAACACTTCACAGGCCATTATCGATTGCCTGCAAAAGGAAGCACAGGCATTTGATGTTAAACTGGAATTGCATGCCACTGTCGGGAAAATTGAACCACTGGAAGTGGGTTTCAATATCCATTTCAGTAAAGGCCAATCAATGCTTACTGATTTTGTAGTGATAGCCTGCGGCGGATTTTCTAAGCTATCGCAATTCGACTGGCTCAGTAATTTAAAATTAAAAATAGAAGAGCCGGTACCATCCTTATTCACCTTCAATTTTCCAGGTCACCCCTTAAATCAGCTGATGGGGATCGCTGCGCCTGAAAGCAGTATAAGAATTTCCGGTACAAAGTTATCATCGGAAGGACCGGTACTAATTACACATTGGGGATTAAGTGGTCCTGCGGTGCTCCGGCTTTCTGCATTTGCTGCAAGAGAACTTGCTCAACGCAACTACCGGTTTTCTGTTGTTGTGAATTGGTGCAGCACTTACAATGAGCAATCTATTGCAGAAAAGATACGCAATGAGAGAAAGGCATCACCTTCACGCAAAGTCGTTAATGGAAAGTTCACAGGGCTGGCATCCCGGCTATGGGAGCATTTGTTAGCAGTTTCCTGCATTGACCACCACAAGCGTTGGGCCGATCTCACAGTGAGCATGATGAATACGCTGTCAAAAAAATGTTGTGCATACGAAATGAATGCTGTGGGGAAGACTACTTTCAAAGATGAGTTTGTAAGTGCAGGTGGAATTTCTCTTTCTGAAATCGATCCCAATACCATGATGAGCAAAAAGTATCCCGGTTTATATTTTGCAGGTGAAGTAATGGATGTGGATGGCATTACGGGCGGTTATAATTTTCAGCATGCCTGGACATCCGGTTATATTGCGGCCAACCATATCTGCAATAGTCAATAGCAATGGATTGCATCAGCCAGTTTATTTTCTTTTAATAGCTGACACCAGTTGTTTTATTTTCCACTTTTCCAGCCAGGGCCCATTCATGTTATCTTCGTAGTACAACACTTTTTTCAGAAAGGGATCATAAATAATAATATCGCCACAATCTTCTTCCAGTTTAATCTTGGCGGTCGGGAAATAAAAGAAGAGGTAAGCATATTCGCCGGAAGATGCATCAAACAGGATCTGTACGGAATCTTTAGGAATCACCAGGTACTCGTAAGGATAGTCAAACAGGGCCTTTTCAGCTATCAGCACTTCGTCTTCCACTAAAATGGAACCGTCAGTATAGGCATAATGGATGAGCAGTGTTTTATCTCTCAGCAGTTTTACATTTTCATCGCTCATTGCCCATTTCAGCGAGTCTTTGATCTCCGTCCTTATTTTTTGTTCAATTATTGTTTGCAATGACTGGTTCAGCAATGCGATCATGATTTCATTTTCAATCATGCCGGCAGTTAGTGCAGCACGGTCCGAACCATAACGGAATGATCCCAGTATTTTTGAACCGCTTGTACCGGCAGCAAAAAGCAGCTTCGCCTGTTTGTATCCTCCCTGCGCGCATACAAAAAAGTATTCTTTATTTTTTGAGAGATCGTCGCCGGTTACGAGCCGGAACAACCCGGTCTTTTCATCCTTAGCCTGTGCGTAGATGAAAAAATTCTTATCGCTGATCACCTGGCTGTCAAGCTGTGTAATCGTTATGAATTGAAGAGGGCTTACTGTCCATTGTTTGTCAAGCGTAGACCGGAACCAGGCATTAAAATTTTCATCTTCAGTAAGTATGGCAAAGGTTTGTCCTTTCACAAAAGCCTTCATAACAGAAGAGGAATAGGTTTTTGTAACCAGCTGCGCTGAAGCAAGAGCGGGCGCAAGCAGGAAAAAGAGCAAAGCAATGCAGGAAAGTACTTTCGTCATTTTCTCAGGTAGTTTAATCAGTTCAAACATACAAATTCAATAACTATTGTATTACAGGTTAGGTCTGAAGTCTCTCAGGAACGGGTTCCGGCATTTGATCCCACATGAATTTGTGGAATAGCGGGTTGCATGCTGAAGCGTACCTTTATTCATTCCGGAACAATTTCTGAATAAGAGCGGAGCCTCCGAATCAACCGGTTCAATTCAAGCCCATAAAAAGTGCTGCTGTACTTTCAGCAAAAAAATAATGCTGAATTCAGAATCATGATGGTAAAAATAAATAGTTTGGTACTTTAGTGCTACCAATAAGAAATACTGATTCAATATGAAGATATTTCCATTCGCATTTTCATGCAGTGCGCTATTCCTTTTTGTATTTGCACTTTCCTGTAAAAAGCAGGAGGAGAAGGCTGCCGTAGTTCCTGAAGTAAATTTTATTGTAGTCGGACAGCAGACTGTGCCTCTTTTTGCGGAATACGTAGGGGAAACGTACGGCCAATCTGATGTGGAGATTAAGCCACGCGTAGAGGGCTGGATAGAAAAAATACATTTCAGGGAAGGCAGCACGGTTTCTGCGGGTGAGATCTTGTATACTATTCAGGATGATGAATTGCAAGACCGTCTCGCCAGTTCACAAGCGGTAGTGGCGCAGGCAGAGGTGCTGCTGGCTAAAGCAAAAGCGGATCTTGATCGGGTAAAACCACTCGTGGAAATGAATGCACTGAGTAAACGAGATCTTGATGCGGCACAGGCCAGCTATGATGCACAGGTGCAGGCAGTAGCGGCAGCCAAAGCACAATTGAATAATTCTCAGACCCAGTTGAGTTATTCCACAATCAGGTCACCGATTACCGGTACCATTGGCATCTCCAAAGTGCAGGTTGGAGATTATGTGAGCAAATCAATCGCACAAAATTCCATAAATGCAGTTTCTGCGGTAGGTGCGTTAAGGGTGCGTTTCGCCATCAGTGAAAATGATTACCTGCAATTTAAAAGGTTGATTGATGCCGGTGAAATGAAGAGCCCGGAGGTACAGTTTATTCTTAGCGATGGTTCTGTGTTTCCTGAAGTAGGCCGTATAGATTTCGCCGACAGGACGGTGGATGCGGCTACAGGATCTTTATTGGTACAAGCGGTGGTTGATAATAAAACAAGAATTTTAAAACCGGGACAATATGTAAAAGTAAGATTTGCATATGGCGAAGTAGCCAATGCCATGATGGTTCCGCAGCAGGCAGTAAGCCAATTGCAGAATATTTACCAGGTCTATATTGTGAATGACAGCAGTAAGATTGTACCGCGAACCGTGAAGCCCGGTGTTAGAATTGGAAGTAATTGGGTAATCAGCGAAGGGCTGAAAGCGGGGGAGAAGGTTGCGTTGTTGGGAAACGCCATTGTGAAGCCCGGTATGGTGATCAAACCAGTAGAGAAAACCTATTCTTATGATTCGACATCGGTAACAAAATAGGCTGACAGGGTTATTACATAACTTTTGAAGATGCAGCCTGGTAAGTTTCTAAGAGGGATTCATGAAATACGCACTATTCTAAAAACCGATTCTATAAATGAGTGAGTTTTTTATTAACCGGCCCATATTCGCAATGGTGATTTCCATTATTATGGTAATCATGGGTTTGCTGGTACTTAATGGTATTCCTATCTCGCAATATCCGGAAATCACGCCACCAATGGTGCAGGTTAATGCTACCTATAATGGTGCCAATTCAGTAAACATGGAGCAAACTGTTGCCACACCAATCGAGCAGCAGGTGAATGGTGTGGAAAACATGATTTATATGCGCTCCGTGAATGCCAACGATGGCACAATGCGGCTGGAGGTATCGTTTGAAGTGGGTGTAGATCTGGACAATGCCAATATGCTCACGCAAAACCGGGTATCGCAGGCCAATCCGTTTCTGCCGCCGGAAGTAACAGCTATGGGTGTAACCGTGAAGAAGTCACTGACGTTTCCATTGATGATTGTTTCGGTATCTTCTCCGGGAAATTCTTATGACACCAAGTTTCTCAATAACTACGCCTTTATAAATATTGTAGATGAGTTGAAGCGGATTAACGGGGTAGGTGATGTAACGGTTTTCGGTGGATCTGAATATGCCATGCGCGTATGGGTTAAGCCGGACAGGCTTTCGCAATATGAACTGACTGTACAGGACGTAGTGAATGCTTTAAAGAATCAAAATGTGATTAAGCCTGGCGGTAGTTTTGGAGGAGAGCCATCTCTTCCCGGTACGGAAAATACGTATACCGCCATACTCCAATCCAGGTTGGTTACAGAGAGCCAGTTCAGCAATATTATTCTGAAATCAAATGCTACGGGTGCGTTAGTGCGGATGAGTGATGTGGCCAGAATAGAGTTAGGTACGGAGAATTATAATATGAACAGCAGAATTAATGGTTCCGCTGCTTCGTCTATTGCAATTTATCAGATTCCGGGTTCCAATGCACTTGAAGTAGCTGAAAAAGTGAAGAGTAGAATGGAGGAACTGCAAGGCAGGTTTCCTCCGGATATGAAACTGGATTATTCACTCGATACAACGCTGGCCGTTACAGCGGGTATCGAGGAGATCATGCATACGTTGCTTGAAGCAGTACTGCTGGTGTTGCTGGTGGTGTTTTTATTTCTTCAAAACTGGAGAGCCACACTTATTCCTCTGCTGACGGTACCGGTATCGCTGATTGGTACCTTCATGGTATTTCCATTACTGGGCTTTTCAGTTAACGTACTTTCCCTACTGGGAATGGTATTAGCGATAGGATTAGTGGTGGACGATGCCATAGTGGTAGTGGAAGCGGTGATACACCATATGGAGCATGGGCTAAGTCCGAAGGAAGCGACACGAAAGGCCATGAAGGAAGTGGCTGGCCCGGTAGTCGCTATAGCCGTGATACTTGCCGCGGTTTTTGTCCCTGTTGCATTAACCGGTGGCATAACCGGCCTTTTATATCAGCAGTTTGCCATTACCATAGCCATCTCCGTGTTATTTTCCGCATTCAATGCATTAACGCTTAGTCCTGCATTGGCTGCATTGTTATTGCGGCCACCATCTCAGGGTAAGGGATTGCTCAACAGATTCTTTGCAGCATTCAACCGGGTGTTCGACCGGTTTACAAACGGATACATGAAGGTGGCAGGTTTTTTTGCACATAAGCTGGTGTTAACCGTATTGATCCTCGGCGGTATAGTGGTAGCAGCCGGCGTGCTGATGTCAAGGATCCCTACAGGATTTGTACCGGAAGAAGACCAGGGTTATTTTATCGTCAGTGTGCTGTTACCTGATGCAGCATCTTTATCGCGCACTGATGCAAGTACAAAACGAGTAGAAGAAATATTAAAGGGGATGCCTGAAATTGCATTGTACACCACGATCAATGGGAATAACCTCCTCAACAATACGGTTGCACCAAATGCTGCAACTATTTTTGTGTCGTTAACACCCTGGCACGACCGTACGCGCACCGCTTTGGAAATTGCGCAACAGGTTAATGCACTTTCCATGAAAGGTATTTCGGAGGCTACCATCGTAGCTGTTGGGCCACCGCCTATTCTTGGCTTGGGTAACGGTGCAGGCTTCACGATGATGTTACAGGATCGCGGGGGTAATTCGCCACAGTATCTTGCGCAAAATGCGCAGAAATTTATTGCTGCCGCCAGCGAACGTCCGGAGATAGGAAGGGTGTATACACTCTTTCGTTCCAATGTGCCACAGAAGAACATTAGTGTAGACAAAGAAAAGGTTGATAAACTGGGCCTCGATCTGAATGATGTGAACTCGACAATTTCCACGATGCTTGGCGGGTCTTTCATCAATAACTTCAACCAGTTTGGGCGACAATATAAAACGTATGTAATGGCCGATGCGGATTACAGGATGCGGCAAGGCGACCTTCAGCAATTGTATGTGCGTAATTCCACCGGTGACATGGTTCCGGTTGGAACGGTGGCTTCAGTAAGTGATACCAGTGGTCCGCAGTACACCAATCATTTCAATATCTACCGGGCTGCGGAAGTGAATGGTATACCGGCACCAGGATATAGTTCTGCGCAGGCTTTGGCTGCACTTGAAGAAGTAGCTGCGGCAACATTGCCTGCAGATATGGGGTATCAATGGAGCAATATGTCTTACCAGGAAAAAGCTGCTGAAGGAACTGCAGGTATTGCATTCCTGATGGCATTGGTTTTTGTATTCCTGATTCTTGCCGCTCAGTATGAAAGCTGGAAACTTCCGTTTAGCGTGCTCTTAGGAACACCCTGGGCTGTAATGGGCGCTATGCTGGGATTGTTTATTGCCGGAATTTTTTCACTCAGTTATGTGAATAATATTTTTGCCCAGATCGGGCTCGTGATGCTAATTGGACTGAATGCCAAGAACGCCATTCTGATTGTGGAGTTCGCGAAGATGAAGCGTGAAGCCGGTGAGGATACTTTGAAGGCTGCATTAGATGGCGCGAAACTCCGTTTCAGACCGATCTTAATGACCTCTCTTGCATTTATCTTAGGTGTTGTTCCACTACTCACTGCAGCAGGAGCAGGCGCAGAAGGCCGCAAGGTAATGGGAATGGCGGTGTTCAGCGGAATGGTAACAGCAACAATTATTGGTGTGCTGCTTATTCCTGCATTTTACGTTTTAATTGAAGGGAAGAAAAAGAAAATAATTAAAAGTGAGGTGGAGGGACAGGCGCAATGAAAAATGAAAAGATTCCTTCCAAATTAACTTACAGCATGGATGCGATTAAAATTGCCAAATCCGGAAATGCGGTGGTGTTAAAATCCGGTATGTTAACAACGCTATTGCAGGGCGTCGCTTTTATCTGGCTGGTGATACTATTTAATGGTTGTATGGTTGGCGGCCAGTTTGAACAACCCGTTGTTTCCGCTGATTCCATTTACCCCAACCAGGTTACTGCTGATTCCATGACGAATATTAGCTGGTTTGCACTTTACCAGGATACCGTATTACAACGCCTTATAAAAACTGCGCTTGACAGCAACCGGAACCTGCTAACTGCTGCAGCCCGTGTAGAAGAAGCCAGGGAAATTGCTGGTGTGGTTAAAGCAAACCTTTATCCGTCAGTCGGCTATCAGCTTAGTGCCGGATACGGGGATGCAGGCAGCAGTGCGCAACAGTTAGGCTACCTGCAGGGCGGCGTTTTCAAGGGATTTGGTACATTAGATTGGGAAGTTGACCTATGGGGAAAACTGCGCCATGCGAAACGTGCGGCGCAGAGTGATTTTCTGGCACAGGAAGAGAACCGCCTGGCTTTACAGGTAAGTTTGGTTTCGGAAGTGGCCAGTAACTATTTTATACTTCGTGATCTTGATTATCGACTGCAAATTGCCAAACGGACACAAATATCACGTAATGAAAATACGAGAATCATCACCGCACGCTTTGATACCGGCTATGTGTCGGAACTTGATAAACTACAGGCCGAGCAACAGGAATATGTGGTGGCAGGGGCAGTTCCGGAATTTGAAAGACTGATTACCATTACCGAAAATTCTTTGCGGGTTTTGTTAGGAATGCGGCCCGGGCCTATCAACCGGGGTCAGACCAATGTAGAGCAGGTATTTGTTCCGCAAATTCCATCCGGGTTGCCTTCCGAATTGTTGTTGCGCCGGCCTGATATCCGTTCGGTAAATCTTCAGATGCAGGCGCAGTTTGACAGGGTGGGCGTGTCGATTGCCAACCGGTTTCCGTCACTAAACCTGACCGGATTACTTGGTTTTGCCAGTCCTGAACTTAATACCTTTTTTGGTGCCAGCGGATTTGTTGCAGCGGGGGGAGCAGGTCTTTTTGGACCGTTGTTTAATTTTGGTAAGCTAAAACATGCTACCAAAGCAGAACAATTTCGTTTGCAGCAGTTCACTTATCAGTATCAGCAAACGGTACTGGAAGCTTTTTCCGATGTAGACAATTCGTTGAAGAATTATCAGAGCTATACGCAGCAATATGAGATCGTTCGACTGCAGGTAGAAGCGGCAAGAAAGGCATTGGCTCTGTCTGAGGCACGTTATAATTTCGGGTATACTGATTATACAGAGGTAGTGCTACAACAAGATAACCTCTACAATGCCGAATTAAATGAATCCTTTATCTTGCAAAGTAAGCTGAATGCCATTGTTGGCTTATACAGGAGTCTTGGCGGAGGGTTTTAAATCAACAACCGCTACTGTTGGTTCATAGAGTTTAACAGTAGATGGTAAAAAAATATATTTAACCGGCCTGCCCTTCGGCTTCGCTCAGGGACCGGCCTGCCTCACTTAACCGTCCTACTCAAAGGCTTCGCTCAGAGTGCGGCCTTGGTGACACCCCGAACCCAGAGCGAAGCCGAAGGGTGGTTGGTTAGTTTGCATCCTGCTATCAGAGCATACAATCATTTCCTAACAGCCTCTGGCATTGCCAATTGATTTTATGGAATACTATTGTTACTGTAAATTTGCTCATATATTTTTCTGGCATTGCCGATAGCCACTTCAATCATGTGTTTTTCTTCCTTTGTTCTGAAACCGGTATTGGTGCCAACTGCAGCCGCTAACCGGTCGAGCCATTTCAGAAAATAGGCCGCACTTGTTTTAGAATGAACTGCTTTTCCGGGTACTGTAATATAAATCGGATTGGTGCTTGCATAAGGATATATATCTGGAAGATCGGGATGTGCCTCTTTGCTCCATGCCCGCAACAATAACCAGCCCGGTCCTTTCACCCGTATGCTGCCTTCTAGGTCTGCCGTTTTTCCGGATGCTTCAATAGCTAAAGTTTTAATTACTTCCCCATTCCAAATAATTTCAAGGTGATCGACCGGAATGGCACTGCGCAAAAATGCAGAGAAAGCAAATGTTGTTTCATTTTTGCCCATAATCTGAATGCTGTCGCCTGCCTGAACACCTGAAACGGTAAAACCTACTAACGGGCCATTGGTAACAAAGCTGTTGCCTTTTTTCAACCCTGCAAGCACCTCCTGCTTGTTGCGCAAACCTGTACTATTCACATACACCCTGTTTAATCCAACGGGGCCGCGAAGGCTTGCGTAATTTGCCATGGCATCGGTACCGGCTGCTGCCGGAATCCGGAAGCCGCAGTTTAACAGGTGATACCAGACAAACTCGGAAGCCTTATGATCGGAGAAGCCAATCAATTCATAGTAATCTACTTTTCCCAATGCCACATCAACGGGTAGTTCATTCATCAGGGTAGGCGACTGATCAGGGAATATTTCAGAGGGTTCAAATGGATGTACATAACCTGCCAGGGCTTGCTGTTCATGCGCACGGTCGGCGATATAAGCATTGTGCGGAAACAAACTCGACACAGCCGTTTGCGGATAGCCTGCATAATCGGGAAGAATCAAATGGTCGTTCAGTTGCAGAAGTCCGAGGTGCCCCCAGTAACTGGTGTGAAATTCCTGTCCATGAAACAAGAGCACTTCCTCATCAGAGGCGGTATCTGCTGTATTCGAAAAGTAATCTGCATCCGGTATACGTTGTTCTTTATTTACAATCAGGTTATAGAGGATATCCAGGTCTTCCGCCTTTGCCTGCTTTACCAGGTTACCGGGCGTATTGCGGTAGTTTCCGCCATAGTTCATGTGGACATGTACATCGGCACTCCACCATGCTCCAAAATTTTCAGGCAAGCCAAGTTTTCTTAATTGGATGATTATGGAATCCGGTGCATCTTGCCCGACGAATACTTCCCGTTTTTCGATTTCATATTCAGGTCCATGGGATACCTGGATGTTTATTTTTCCTGAAGGCACTTGTACTTTGCAAAACTTCTGCATATGAAAATAATGCGATTCGAATAGTTGGTATTCAGGATATCTTGAATCATCGGCATGTATCCAGGCATGTTCCGGCGCATAAAATTTCTCACGCTCATCCGTAATGCTGCATCTTGAGGCCACGGGCTCGCCCAACTCATTCAGCACTTTAATGAAAAGGCTGGAATGAGGCGTGCGATACTGTCTTGATTGTGCAATGACCTCTTCTTGGCGGCCATCGAAAACATCCAGTATCCAGAGTGAGGTGTTACCGGTACGGTTAGAAATGAAAGCAATCTTTTTTCCATCCGGGGACCATCTTGGACAGGTATTGTCATAAGCACCATAGGTTAATGGCATCGGATAACCTCCATCAGACGGAATCATCCAGAGTTGTTGCCAGCTGCGCCCCAGGTAGCTGCTGTAAACTACTCTTGAGCCATCCGGAGAAACATCAGGCTTTGTGCGCCAGGATGTCTCTTCATGTATAACCGTTTTGAGGTTGCTTAAGCTATCGGTATCCAATGCAACAAGATCGCCGGTTCCGTGAATGATTTCTTTGTTAGACACAAAGTAAAGCCGCTTGCCATCCGGATGCCAGGCAGGATTGATGGCATGATCAAAGGCGCTGTAGTAGTATCTTTTTACAGCACTCTTTCTGTCCGGAGTAAGACAGGTAAGTGCCGAAAGCATTTTGTTTTCTATAACTGCCTTATATAACAGGAAGTGGTTGCTGTTAACCGTAGACACAAATGCAATCGTGCGGCCATCATTCGACCAGCGAGGTTCAATATTCACTGCATGGTTATTCGTGAGCGCTGCCGTTACGTTGGTCTTAAGATCAAGCAGCATCAACTCGATGGAGGTGCCCGTATATCTTACAAAAATGATTTTTGTGCCATCGGGTGAGCAATCCGGCTGGTAATCATATCCTGGACCATCCGTTAACTGTTCGGCAATTTTGCTGTCTTTTTTTTGCAACCATAAACTGCCACTCATGGAATAAACCAATGCATTGCCGTCTGCCGTCCAGGCTACAGAAGAAGGTCCGCCGGTAAGTTGCGGCAGATACAGTTCGCGGAAATAGTAATTATGCGGAAGGTCTACCTGGTTAAGAACCGGTATTCGTTGATCATATACTGCTGCATTGACAAGCAGTATTATAAAGACAAGAAGATGCTTCATGGGTTATCATTCAAAAAAAGCAGGGTGAACGGGAGTCTCCGGCAAACTCAACCTGAACTGTCACAGCACGTATTGTGCAGTTTCCGAAACGCTTCCATTTGATCGGCTAATTGTCAACGGGAGGGGGCCCATCCGGCAACATGGGCTTCCATACTTCATCGCCTTTTCTTTTCAGAAATTCAGTTTTAATTTCATTCCGCAACGTTTCATTTTCAAACAAGTCAACCATCGTCATACCCAATGATTTTGAAGCGAACAACAGGCCTTTGTGCCCGATTGACATGCCACCGCAAGCTACAACTACCCAGGAATGCCAGGGCGATTCATAAGGTGCGGTAACAGCCAACAGCGTGATTTCCGGAACGATCCAGCTTATATCTCCTACATCCGTCGATCCGCCATCGGGGTCTGCTTTGGTTGTTTCCAGTGGTTTGATACTGCCATTCATTCCTTTTGCAGGCAGTCCGTATGCCTCCTGTATTTCTTTTGCGAAAGCAATTTCTTCAGGTGTATAAGTAATGGGGCCAAGCAGTTCCATATTCCGGTGTAATACTTTAGCGCCTGCTTCATTATTAAGTATTTCATACAATCCGCTGTTCAGCCTGATCGTGTATTCCACTCCGGCCATCATTGCGGCACCTTCTGCAATTGCCCGCACTCTTTCTTCCAGCACAGCCACGCCACTGCGCTTTGAATCACGCATCCATATCCAAACCGAAGCCCGGTCGGGAATTACATTGGGTACATTGCCACCTTCTTTATAAACATAGTGTATGCGTGCGCTCGGCCTGATGTGTTCTCTTAAAAAATTCACGCCGGTAGTAAACAACTCTGCTCCATCCAATG
This sequence comes from uncultured Bifidobacteriaceae bacterium, assembly GCA_964524035.1. Taxonomy (GTDB): domain Bacteria; phylum Bacteroidota; class Bacteroidia; order Chitinophagales; family UBA10324; genus JACCZZ01. The sequence continues at coordinate 56,977 of CAZGBP010000005.1, read as the reverse complement.
CACTTTTTCCATTCCAGGGGTCTGCAGCAGCATGTGAACTTTTGCCTGTGAACTCAACAGTCCAGTCGGTGACAGCCTGTGAACTTTGCATGTTAGCCTTGTTCTCATAGTCGGGATGCCAGTCGAGGCAGACATCAAGATCATTGAATAATCCTGCTCTGGCCATGTATACTTTGCCGGAGCCATCTTCTTCGGCCGGAGTGCCATAGAATCGAATGGTTCCTTTTAGTTTCCCTTCAGCCATGAGTTCTTTGATGGCAATGGCAGCACCGAGGCTTCCCGGTCCAAACATATTATGCCCACACCCATGACCGGCTGCGCCTGCAACCAATGCTTCTTTAGTCGGTTGCGCTTTTTGTGACAGTCCGGGTAAGGCATCAAATTCACCCATGATACCGATGATGGGTGCGCCTGAACCGTAGGTAGCCGTAAATGCAGTAGGGATGCCTGCAACCCCTCGTTCCACTTTAAATCCCTGTGCTTCGGCATAATCGGCCAGCACTTTAGCAGATTGCGTTTCCCTGAACGCAATTTCGGCGTAAGCCCATATCTCATCGCTGAGTTTAATCAGGGCCTGTTCATGCTTGTTCACCGAAGCAATAACAGCGGCTTTATTTGCGGGTAATTTTTTTTGCTGTGCAACGGTATCTTGCTGTAAGGTCAGCAGCAACAGAAAAAAGGGGGTGATGGGCAACAACTTCATGGAAGGTCTTTTGTGATGATGAAAGTAGTTATTCTTTCGATTTTCATTGCAACATTTGTAATAACCCGGGTAAAGATTCAATTATAGAGAGCGGAAAGCAAAGAATGAACAGATCCGTACCCCTCATATTAAGACAGTTTGTATTTGATTCGATGCCATACAGTGAATTGGCCCAATCCATTTTTTATCGGTGTTCTTCAGCAAAAAACATAACAACCTAATGCTGTATTTATATTATGGAGAGTATTGAGCTGGCATCCCCGGATTAATCCAAGGGACGGATGAAATTCCCAATTCTCAGGAATCGCATAAGATACGGTTAGTTAGGTACAGGTAACTTAATGGAGATTGCTGATCAGTCAATACGGCTCACCTTAATCGTATTGGTTCTGCTGCGGGTATGCAAGGGCATACTTGCAGTATTAATCACCAGGTCTCCTTTGGCAACCAAACCCATGTTGTGTAAGATTGAATTCACGTCAAAGATGGTTTCATCGGTGGTGCCGAATTTATCATAATAGAAACAGCGCACCCCCCACAACAGGTTTAAGGTATTGAGCAGTTGTTTGTTATCGGTAAAAATAATTACCGGCGCTTTCGGACGGAAACTGGTGAGTTGAAATGCGGTGTAGCCGGAATGTGTCATACTGACAATTGCTTTTGCTTTCAGTACATCACAAATCAGGCAGGCCTGGTGGCATATTTCATCAGACAAAAAAGTACGGGAGTGGGGATTAACCTGTTTTCGCTTATTGTAAACATTATCGTCTGTTTCAGCGAAGCGTACAATTTTATCCATAATTTTTACCACTTCAACAGGGTAGGCTCCTGCTGAAGTTTCCGCGCTGAGCATTACAGCATCTGCGCCATCGAGCACGGCATTGGTTACATCATTGGTTTCAGCCCGCGTAGGGGTAGGGCTTTGAATCATGCTCTCCATCATCTGTGTAGCTATGATGACCGGTTTAGCGGATTGAATGCAGGCTTTCACAATTTGTTTCTGAAGCAAGGGTACTTTTTCCAGTTCAATTTCAACCCCCAGGTCACCACGGGCAACCATCACGCCATCGGCCGCTGTAATGATTTCGTCAATATTTTTTACCGCCTCCGGCTTTTCAATCTTGGCGATCACTTTGGCTTTTGAATGCGAGGCATGTAACAATTCTTTGAGCGCATGAATATCAGCTGCATTGCGAACGAAGGACAGCGCAATCCATTCCACTTTGTTTTTAATGGCAAATGCTAGGTCCGCTTTGTCTTTTTCAGAGATAGCAGGCACCGACAATTGGCTGTTCGGAAAATTGACGCCTTTTTTTGAGCTGAGTTTACCACCATGAATAACCAGTGCCTCCAGCAAAGTATCTCCGTCACTGCTCAGGATCTCCAGGGCAAGTTTGCCGTCATCGAGCAGGATACGTTCACCGGGCTTCACATCTTTAGCGAGGTTTTCGTATTTAATATATAGTATGCGCTCCGTGCTGATACATTCTTCAGATGTGAGTTGTATTTTTTGACCATTTTGAAGAACAATCTCATTATTCTCCACCATGCCAACGCGCAGTTTGGGGCCTTGCAGGTCTCCGAGCAGACAGATATTGGAGTTGTTCTCCGCATTAAAGCGCCTTACCTGGTCAACCGTTTCCTGGTGATCGTCGTGCGTACTGTGTGAAAAATTCATCCTCGCCACATCCATTCCTGCAACAATCATTGCGCTGATGGTTTCATAATTTCTGGAGGAAGGCCCGATCGTGCAAATGATCTTCGTGCGTGTTCTTGATATCTCTTTTTCCATAAGGTTAGTAGCCGCAAAAGTAATCAACTGTGATGAACTTGAACACCCGGTGGTAAGAAGTAAATACCTGAAGCCACTTTAACCCTGATTCATCCGGTGTGTTACTATCCTGTTTTCCATCTCAGTAATCTCCGAAGTCTGGCTGCCTGTGGTGATTAAGAATCTTTTGCAGGCTATGTTCCGGCTATCCGGTTCCGGCAACGGACGTTCTGTTTCTGTATCGGTAATGAAGACCTGTCCATACTCCGTACCGGAAATGAGTTTCAAAATCTTCGCAGACCTGTGAGCATCCAGTTTATCAAAAAGATCATCAAGAAGCAACAAGGGCTTTTTACTTTTCTCCGATCTAATCAATTCCCATTGAGCCAGTTTGAGCGACATCAGGAAAGTTTTTTTCTGGCCCTGCGAGCCAAATTTTCTAACCGGTTGATCACTAAGAAAGAAATCGAATTCATCGCGATGTATTCCTTCCGTAGTTCTTTCAAGAAGCCGGTCTTTTTCAATAACCTGTTTTAGCAACAGGTTGTAGTTTGCCCGTTGAAAGACGGATTGATAGACTGTTTTGATGTGTTCATTTCCCTCACAAATAAAGCGGTAGTAATTTTCAATCAGCGGACTGAGTTTTTCAAGATAATAGACGCGTTTGGTAAAAATTTTTTCACCAAAGCCGGTTAGCTGGAGGTCCAGTGCTTCTACCAGTCCTGCATCAAACTTCCTGGTGACTGCAAAATTTTTTAACGCCGCATTTCGCTGTTGTAATACCTTATTGTAAAATACGAGGTCTTCCAGGTAAAGATGATCAATCTGGGAGATGGTATTGTCAATAAAACGACGGCGTTCGTCGCTCCCTTCATTAATCAGTGACTGGTCGTCAGGCGCAATCATCACAACGGGAATGGTGCCTACATGGTCGGTTAATCGCTGAAAGGCCACATCATTGCACGTCAGTTCCTTCTTGCCGCCTAAAGGATACACACAACAGATGTCGATTTGTCCTGCATCATGATCAAAAGCACCTTCCATCCTGAAAAACCGTTCGTCAAACTTCACAGATTGCTGATCACTCCCATGAAAATAGCTTTTGCCCAGGCAGAGGTAGTGTATGCCATCCAGCAGGTTGGTCTTTCCGGCGCCGTTTTTTCCCGTAATAAAATTAAGAGAGCTGCTGAAACCAAGGCTGACAGCGTGGTAATTCTTGAAGTGTGTGATTGATAATGCTTTAAGATACACAGGCAGGAGAAAATCGCAGCGTTCTAATTCACTTTTTTGACTATTTTCGCACCCTAATTCAGTAGAATTGGCGAAAGCAAAAATAGCAAAAGAAAGCAATGGCAAGGTTACAGAAGTAACGACCTTCAAAAAGGAAGAGGTTGTTATTCCGGCAACTGAAAATGGCAGTTTCGGTAAGGAGACCTACCTGCACTGGTATGAAATGATGTTGCGGATACGCCGGTTTGAAGAGCGCGCAGGCCAATTATATGGCATGCAGAAGATAAGAGGATTCTGCCATTTATATATTGGACAGGAGGCTGTTGCAGCCGGTACCATAACGGCTTTGCGCCCGGAGGATCCTATTATAACGGCATACCGGGATCATGGTTTGGCTTTGGCCCGGGATATCAGTTCCAATGAATGTATGGCTGAGTTGTATGGCAAAGCCACCGGATGTACCAAAGGAAAGGGAGGATCGATGCACTTCTTTTCCAGGGAGAAGAAGTTTTTTGGCGGACATGGTATTGTGGGAGCGCAAATTCCATTAGGCGCCGGCATTGCATTTTCTGAGAAATATCTTGGTACTCAAAATGTCTGTGCCTGTTTCTTTGGGGATGGTGCAGCACGGCAGGGAGCCTTGCATGAAACGTTTAATATGGCCATGCTCTGGAAACTGCCGGTGATCTTCATTTGCGAAAACAATGAATACGCAATGGGTACCTCGGTAGAACGCTCGAGTAATGTGGTTGATATCAGTAAATTAGGACTTGCCTATGATATGCCTTCCCTGCAGGTGGATGGGATGCGTTGCGAGGCGGTTCATGCGGCAATGGCAGAAGCAGCAGGGCGCGGAAGAAGAGGCGATGGGCCAACCTTTCTCGAAATCAAAACCTACCGGTATAAAGGCCATTCGATGAGCGATCCGGCAAAATACCGCTCAAAGGATGAAGTGGAAGAATACAAACAGAAAGATCCGATTGAAACTACGCTGGCTACGATACTACACCATCATTTTGCGACTATGAAGGATATAGAAGCAATCAATCAGCGGATTCTGGATGAGATTGACGCCAGTGTGAAATTTGCGGAAGAGTCTCCTTATCCTGATCCGTCGGAAATTTATCGCGACAATTATGTGGAAGCGGATTATCCATTTCTTGCGGATTAAATGATGCCGCGAAACCGAAAGATCATACATCAGTTTTAACATAAATCAATAATCATAAATCACGCATAAAAATCAGCAATGGCAGACGAAATAAAGGATCAGAACATTAAATTGGAAGACCGCCTGAATAATTTTGAGCATTGGGTGAATGAAAACAAGACCATGCTTACTTATATAGTGGGCGGATTGTTTGCCATTGTGGCGGCCTACCTGGGATTCACCAAACTGTACCTGGAGCCCAAAAGCACAGAAGCAACGGAACAGATGTTTATGGCTGAAAAGTATTTTGGCCAGGACTCGCTGGACCGTGCTTTAAACGGTGATGGAAACTACCTCGGCTTTATACAGATTATGGAGGATTATAAATGGACACCCGCAGCCAACCTCTCACACTATTATGCAGGGATCATTTATCTGAAGCAAGGCAAGTTTGAAGAGGCCATTGACCATCTCAAAGATTTTAATGGCAAGGATAAACTGGTAACGAACATGTCGCTTGGTGCATTAGGCGATGCATATTCAGAATTGGATCAGAAAGATGAAGCCGTGACCTACTATAAAAAAGCAGCGTACCATTTTGAAAATGAACTAACAACTCCCTTGTTTTTAAAAAAGGCCGGGATGTTGCTTGAAAGTCAGGGAAAGACCGCTGATGCTAAGAAGATATATGAAGAAATCAAGGCTAAGTATCCGAATTCATCTGAAGGAAGGGAGATGGATAAGTATATTGCCAGGGCAAGCGGTAACTAATGTGCAGCAGAGGACTTTCATCAGGTACGTAGTCCCCGGGCCTTCAATCCTTTATACCCCGTCTTACGTCTGAGGGCTTTAACCGCACCAGGCAGGTTACTGCACCTGGAGTATCGGCTGAATTTCATTTTTTCATCTCGTATAAAATACATTGCACTTGTACCAATCATTTCTGTCAAAATACCTGCTTGCCGTTTTTTGTATCGTGTTCATTTGTGGGCTTGTATCTTGCAGAACCGGTAATAAAAAAAACGCTGCCGGCACAACAGCCGACTCATCGCTGGCTGACAGTGCCTTTGCCAAAGAATACGACTTCCGGGAATTGAAAACTGATTTTTCAAAGCACAATATTCCACTGGATTCGATCCAGGAGGGAGGGGTCGAAAAAAACACGATTCCTGCTATTGATTTTCCCGAGTTCATTGGTATTGAAGCAGCACGCGGTTTTCTGGCAGAACCCGATTTCGGTATACTGTTAATGGGAAAATCAGAAGTTAAATTCTATCCGCTGAGAATTTTAAACTGGCATGAGATTGTGAATGATGAGATTGACGGTGTTCCGGTCGCAGTAACATTTTGCCCGTTATGCGGTTCGGGCATTGTGTATGAAAGAATAGTGGATGGCGATACGCTGCAGTTTGGCGTAAGCGGCAAATTGTATGAATCCAACCTGTTGATGTTTGATGACGCTAATGAGAGTTTGTGGTCTCAGTCAATGGGTCAAGCGGTGGCAGGTGACTTCACCGGCAAAAGACTGAAGCTGGTAAATTCGAATATGATTTCTTTTGAAGATGTTATGGCTGACTTTCCGGAGTCAAAAGTGTTGAGCCCCAATACCGGCTATGACAGAAATTATTCCCAGTATCCCTATGCCGACTATATTTCTTCAGAAGAACTTTACTTTCCTGTTTCAAAAACAGACAACCGGTTTCCTGCTAAGCAAATGATGTACATTGTATCCACCGGAAAGGAGACGGTTGCTTTTGAATGGTTGTCGCTGCTTAAGAAAGGTGCCGCGAGTATACAAACACCTTCGGGCACAGTGATCGTAAAAGTGGTTAATAACCTGCCGAATTCCAGCATGAATGGGCAGCCGCTGCCGGCCTACTTTTCTTTTTGGTTCAGCTGGTATGTTCACTATGGAGCTCAAAGCCAGGTTTGGACAGGCAAGTAATCAATCGACCTTTTGTGATATTTTTTTATTGAAACTGAAGCGTTGCATCAGGACTAAGGATAAGACTTATCCTGTAAAATAGAGCACCAACAGTTGTGCTACCAATATGCGCATAATAGTAGCCAGCGGATACACGGTTGCATAGGCCTGTGTAGGAAGGTCGGATTTGAAATAGGATGCGCTGAATGCAAGCGCGGCCGGATCAGTATAGGTTCCCGCAATAAGTCCAAGCAATGGAAGGTAGTTCATCCTGAACAGCAACCTGGCCACAACTACCAGCAGCAATAATGGAATTACGGTAATGCAGATTCCATAAAGCACCCAGAGGCCGCCGTTAAAGGTTACAAAAGTGGTATAGAATGATTCTCCGGCATGTAGCCCAACGGCAGCAAAAAACAGGCAGATACCAAAATCTTTCATGAATAACATTGCACTCTGATTCAGGAATGAGTGAATGGTAGCAATACCGCCATACCGGCTGATGACCAAAGCTACCAGTAAAGGTCCGGCAGCAAGTCCCAGTTTTACCGGCGCCGATAAACCGGGCAGCAGGAGTGGTATGGAGCCAATCCAAATACCCAATACCACGCCTAAAAAGATAGAAAGTAATTGAGGTTCTGTGAGGCGTTTTTCTGAATTACCAAGCAGTTTAGCAATCTTGTCGAGTGAAGCCTGATTACCTACTACTCTTACTTTATCACCATAATGCAGGACGAGGCTGGGTGTTGCGAGCAATTCAAGTCCGGACCGGTAAACCCTGGTAATACGGGACCCGTAATTGTCTTCAAGGTTAAGTTGCTCGATGGATTTTTGGACTGCATTATTATGTGTTACCAGAAAACTCTTGGTCAGTGTTTTCTCCTGAGATTCAATAAATGTATCGGTTGACCGGTATCCAAGCAGGGAAATGGCTTTGTCTACATCTCCGGGCAAACCAACCAGCATTAACACATCACGTTCCTTCAGCGGCGTGCTGCCGGAGGGCGATTCCACTATCGTGGAACCACTGTGCTTTAGCCGCGAAATGATGATTGGAAGTTGGCTTTGCTCCAGGAAGAAATCAATAGACTTGCCGATGAACTCAGGGCTGGTCACCCTGCATTTCCCGCTTCCGGGTGTTGGGTAGTTGATTTTAATTCCCTGTTCAAACCGGGTAATCTCAGTATTGATATCAATTTTGAAAAGCCGTTTGCAGGCCAGCATTACGAGAATTACCCCGATAACCCCAAAAGGATAGGTGATGGCATAAGCATTGGCAGGATCATTCAGTAACAACTCTGGGTTCTTTGATGAAACATCCTGCAAAGCTGCTTTGGCGGCGCCTAAGCCAGGCGTATTGGTTACCGCGCCAGACATGATGCCTACCATGTTATCCATGCCTGTTTTCGTAAAGGTATAAAGCAGAATAGTGGTCAATGCACCTGCCAGTATGGTACCTATTGCCAGTGAGTTGAAAAGGAGCCCGTCTTTTTTGAAGGATGAAAAGAATGACGGCCCCACCTGCATTCCGACGGCATATACAAATAATATAAGACCTGCATCGCGTAAGAAGTCCAATGTTTGTACATCTATCCTGTAACCAAGGTGGCCGGCCAGTATCCCGGTGAATAAAACACCCGCAATACCCAATGAAATTTTTCCTAACCGCAGCTTACCAAGTGCAATACCGGTTGCCATCACCAGGAAAACAATAAGTAAAGATGCGGAAGTGCCTGGATTTTCTGATGGTAAGATGAGTTGTTGCAGCCAATCGGGGATCATGGGGAGATGGGTGGATGGCTGAATGGTTAAGTGGTTAAATTGTTGAATTGTTGAATTGTTGAATTGTTGCGGCGAAGCCGGTCACTTTGTTGAATGGTTGAATGGTCAAATGGCTAAATGGTTGAATGGTTGAATGGTTAAATGGTTGCGGCAAAGCCGGTCACTTGCTAAACTAAACTCACAACTTAAAACGCCCGACTCGCAACTCGATACTCACTACTCACTACTCACTTCTTCCGACTTCCGACTATTTTCTCATCAAGCACCTTTAACCACAGGAGGTACATAAGACTTCTCAATATATCGTTCAAGTATGATCCGCATATGATGCATTTCATGCCCGGCAATAATAAAAAGAAGGGCGCGCACCGTTATCGGGTTACCGTTGGCAATTCCCGACCTGTTGAGCATTTCTTTATTCATATTCCTGAATAATTCGAGGGTACTGTTACGAACGGCATCAAATTCACGGAGGATGGAGCGAAGTTTCCGGTTTCCCGCATTACTGTTTGGCACCCAATCATTTTCTTCAAATCCAGGCAGAGGTGTGGCATCGTTCCTGGCAAAACGAAGTGCCCGGTAACAAAAGACTCTTTCTCCATCCATTAAGTGCACCAGTATTTCTTTTATACTCCATTTACCTTCCGCATAACGGTAGTTCAATTGCTTTCGACTCAATCTGCTTACCATCCTGCGCAGCGTTTTGTGATTGGTAACCAGTTCGTCGAGTGGATTGCCGGCTACTTTGGCGATATACTTTTCATAGTATTCGGGATAATCCGATTTTTCAGGTTTGTTGATTCTCATGGTTTTTAAGTCGGAAGTGGTGAGTAGTGAGTAGCGAGTAGTGAGTAGTGAGTAGTGAGAATAGAAAGTGATCGGCTTCGCCGCAACAATTAAACAATTTAACCATTCAGCAATTCAACAATTCAACCCTCCATAACCCTACCACCCAAAATCAACACCTGTCATAAGAAGCCTTCAACACCCGCATTACCCCATCGGTGAGCTCACTGAGGTCATTCAGCAACAACTTATGCGTAATGCGATCGCTGCCAAGGTTCTTCGTAGGTTTAAATTCTTTGTTTTTGGTAAACTTTACGGCCACTTCCGGAACTCCGATTGCCAATCCGTCTTTTGTTGTTTTTACTATAGCAAACTGCTGGTTATGAATGAGGGAAAGATAGGTTTTGTTTACTGCTATTTTATGCACTCCCCATTTTTTCAATGATGCTGCGATTTTATCGTATATCGGCTTTTGGTAATCTTTACTGCCGCTAAAATGCAATTGCATCAGGGTATCCACATCATAATCTGACATCCCTTCGTACATCATTTTTGTAATCGTTGCGGCGATTCCACTGCCCAATTGGTGTTTTGTTTTTAGCCAGGTTATCTTCTCCCTGCGGTCCAGTGGCCCGGATTTCTTCACCACTTCAATCCATTGCTCCAGTGTTTTTCCTGTATTCTTTTGAAGGTTTCGTACAATGGCTTCTTGCATCTCGGCAGGTGACTTCGGCATTTGAAAAATTTGGATCCGGTGATCAATATTTTTTCGGGGAGCTGAAATTAAAAGTTAATTCCAATACCACCAATGTATTTCAAAAAAAATCATTTTTGCCCGGATAAAATATCCGGTAGCGGGTTGAAATCTGCCGGCTAACATCCTGTAGCACCTTGCTAATGCAAGTGGTTACCGGGTGAATCCCGCTCCTGGTTTGCAGAAGCTCAGAGCAGACGGGCCATAGTGATAAAAAGTAAATGGAAACAGTAGCTGTTGTCAGTCAAAACAAGGGATTACTACATTTGAGACAAAAATAACATGCTTATGAATAGGTTGCTACTTGTAGTCTTTTTATTCGTTCCATCGCTTTTGCATGGGCAGGAAGTCATGGGTTTCTACAAAAAATATGAAGGTACCATAGGTAAAAAGTCAGCCATTACCGTAGATCTCTTATTTGCAGACACGAATGTTACAGGGCATTATTATTACCAGTCGACTGGCAGGGAATTAAAGATACGTGGTACGCTAAAGAATGGAAATTTAAAATTACAGGAGTATTCCGATACAAGCGTCAACGGCTATTTTGATGGAACCATTTCCGAAGATTTTTCAGAGGCAAAAGGTACATGGAGTAATAAAACCCGTTCCGGTTCATCCCGGTTTGAGTTGCATTTCTTTCAACCTGCTGGCAGCGTGGAATTGAATTCATTGCAAAACAATTTTAGCTATGAATGGAAGAAAAACATGGCCGGTGATCCTATCGGTTGCGCAGCGGAATACACCTATTGTTACCTCGTAAATAGCCGGGATAAAGCGGTTGAACGAAGTATAAACGAGTCGCTGCTAAACACGCAACTGAATGGAAAAGAAACTCCGGAGCAACTCAAATCTGTGGCAGCAAATGCCATGAAGGATGAATTCGATGCCTATGTTGACTCTTACCGGGAGACCATACCGGATTCTGTTTCTTCAGGAGATAAGTTATTGAAGGAAGAATCTTCGTACAGTTTCAATTGGGAATACCAGGAGCGGTACCAGGCAATTTACAATGAGCATCATCTGTTGTGTATGGAAGAATTTGGATATTTCTACAGTGGAGGTGCACATGGTAATTATGGATTCAGTTACCGGGTTTACAATCTGATCAATGGCGGGCTGCTGCAATTAGCCGATCTTTTTTTAGATGATAAAATGAATGAACTTACCAGGCTGGCGGAAAAGCAATTGCGAGCAGACAGGCATATTCCGGATGCTGTATCATTATCAGATAGCGGATTGTTTATTGAGAAGCTGGAGTTAAAGGATGAATTTTTCATTAATCGCGGTGGCATTGGATTTACCTATAATCCTTATGAAATTGCTTCGTACGCCGATGGCCCGGTAACCATATACTTGGAATGGGCGCAGGTGAAATCATTGATTAATCCGGTGGGCCCTCTTGCCTGGGTGCTGATCAGGTGAACTGTTTGCTGTAAGGGATCCGAAAGATTTTTCGTTGCTGTCAGCTGGTCCGGGTTCTGCTTCGCTGATCTGATTGTCAGGCAAAAATATCAGCTTTTCAACTGAACGATACCCATGTACATCTTGCGCATAAGCCGGGAGAAAAGGATGAGACCTGATGCTGGTATGCATCTGCATGCTTCAGTCTGACTGTAGCATCATGGCATAAGCCGGACAAGCTGACCACAGGCAGGTAGTAAGATTGAAGTATAACCTTCAGGCCAGCGTATAGTTTGGTTGAATCAGCAAATTGGCGGTAAACGGTTTTGTTTCCACAACTTAAACAAATCAGCCGGTTCTTTTACAGTTTGCAGCAAATTGAATTGAATTTTCCGTAATAGAAAGTAAATAGTATGCCGGATATGGGAAATAAATATGAATTAATATGAATAATATGTATATTTAGTTAAGAAGTTTTGCATTACAGATTAGAGCAGTTTAGTGCAATTCATTGTTAAAGAAAGGCCGATATTTACGTATTCGCTCTATCAGGGTTGGTTCATTTAATTAAAACCTTTTGTACTATGAAGTTAGCGATAGCAACAGCGTTCCTGCTGATAATGATTCAGGCCGGATTTTGTCAATACAGTGTGGACTGGGGGAAATACATGAATGATATCTTGCCCGATGCAGACTTTTCATCCGCTGAGCAAAGTGAGCAATTGATGGTTGATGTAAAAAAAGCGTCGGCGAACCTGGAATATGTTTACGTAACTGGCAGAACACATTCCCGCAGCGATGAAGAAGTTTCCTGTGCTGAAAATGAATTGTATTATGGCGCAGAGGATGATTTCCTTGCGAAGTATGATAAATGCGGTAACCTGCAATGGTTTCGTTACCTGGGTACAGATAATAACAATGAAAAAGATGAATGCGGTGATTTTGCGGATTGCTTGGCTATTGATAAGGATCCATTGACAGATTCCACCTATATATATGTTGGCGGGTATAGTTTCACAGATTATGAACCGAAGGGATGTTCCACGTGCCTGCCATGTGGGCCGGGTAACAGTGCAAAGGCGTTTTCCTGCAACGGTGATACGTGTGTATTTCAAAAAAGCAAAAAGAGTGAAATAGATGCATTCATAGCAAAGTATGACGAGAACGGTAACTTGCTGAAATGGACTTATTTTGGAGGAACAGGGGATGATTATATTATAGGAATGAGTATATATCATCATGATATTTTTATTACGGGTACTACGTCAAGTAATCCTGATTTTCTTCCTGAAACCACTCCAATATTCGACAGTACACTCTCTGCGAATTTGGATGCATTTGTTGCACAGATGGACGCCGGTTTATGTACACTTAAGTTCTTCTCATACATGGGTGGCCCAGAATATGAACGGTCGCATGCGATCAGGTGCTTCAAAACGCCGGGCAGCCCTTCACAAACTCAATTTTATATTTCGGGTGCTACAGAAGGTGATATGGCCGACACAGCGTATCATCCGCTTAACGGCTATCATGGGGGAAGCAATGACTCTTTCCTTGCGCTATGGAAACTGAATAAACAGACAGGCGTATTCTCACCACAATGGATGCAATACATTGGCGGAAAAGCGGATGACCGGGATCGTGAAATGATTACAGATAAAGCGAACAATGCCATCATGACCGGATTTACGCAGAGCAATAATTTTTTTGATGCCACCACATGGAGCTATCCTAAAGCTAATTTCTTTGATACCACCTTCAATGGTGTTAAGGATGCTTTTGTGGCGAAGTATGATGTGTCTGGTGCTGCCATTTGGGGTACTTACTTTGGCGGATCCAAAAGTGATGCATCGCGGGGTTTAACCAGCTATTCAATCAAAACAGGCACTACGCTGAACTATGTGGCATTTTCGGGAGGAACACAAAGCGTGGATATGCCTGTACAGCCTCTTCAACCGCCGTTTCAGGAGCAATTGAATGGCGGCAACAGTACAACAAACCGCGATGCATTTGTTGCCATCCTTACTGATCCAAAGTCTTCGGGTGAGAAACAGCAGCTGGAATTTGCTTCGTATTTTGGCGGTACACAGAATGAATGGGATGATGCCACTGTAGATTATGGGCCGGATATTGAGATGGGAGGTAACAAGGAAATATATCTCACCTTCTACACAAGAAGCACAGACATCGAAGACTGCATTACCGGAGTGGACTATCATTATAATAGCAATTCCGGAGCCGATCAGGATGGGTTCCTGGCCAAAATTCTTAACAATGCGGTTCCAAAAGGATTTGATTGCCTGGATTTTAACTGGGGCATCGAAGATCCGGAAAGGCACATTTCCTCAGCGCCGCACGCACAATCACTACACGTGTATCCGAATCCTTCAGATGGAAATTTCAGGTTGTACCTCGAAACACAGGATACCGTTTGCACCTATGCTACCATTGAGATCCTGGATGTATTGGGTAAAGTGGTATGCAAAACGGATGCGGCAGTTACCGGAGGCAAACTGAATACTTATCTATCGGTTAGCCGGTTACTGGCAAAGGGCGTTTATGTTCTCAAGGTCACTATGAGCAGCAGTGCCTGTGTTGAGCAACTTGTATGTCAATAGTACATTACAAAGTTAACCCATTGCACGGTGCCAGGTCTTGAAGGTGATTTAATGCTTCAGGAGATACAACGTGCAACCTGTTAACAGGCTTTCACAAATTCATAAAAAAACATATTGACAGTATCTCGTGACTATTAGCAGTCACCAGGAAAAATCTCATGGCCCTGCTCACTTTAGTTTTCCAATAGTAGCCTTATTTCATCCGCTACACGTTCTGCGCCGGGAAGCATCGCCTTTTCCAGTCCCATGTTCATGGCAACAGCAGGCAGCGGTTTTGCACCTATCGTTCGCACCGGTGCATCAAGATACCGGAAGCAGGCAAATGAAATTCGTCCGGATAAGGCTTGTGCAAAAGTGTTTTCAACCTGTTCTTCATTCAACACGATACATTTGCCATGGCGGCGAACGGTTTCAAAAACTTTTACATCATCACAGGGATTCAAGGTGCGCAAGTCGATGATTTCTACGGACCCTGGAAATTGCTTTGAAGCATTTTTCGCCCAATACACACCCATGCCATAGGTGATGATACAAAGCGTATTGCCATTGTCTAATTGTTCCTGACTGGCTTCCTGCACTACATTCGCTTTGCCAAGCGGAATAATGTATTCTTCATCCGGTTCAATGGTTTTTGCATCTTCTGTGCCCGGGTTTTTGCTCCAGTACAGGCCTTTATGTTCATACACAATCACGGGATTCGGGTCATAATAGGCAGCCTTTAGCAAGCCCTTCAGGTCAGCGGCATTTGAGGGGTACACTACTTTAATGCCACGTTGCGACAACACAATGGATTCGTGACTGCCGCTGTGATAAGGTCCGCCGCCACCATAAGCGCCAATCGGGATCCGGATCACCGTACTTACCGGAAATTTTCCCATAGTGAGGTAACAGGACTTGGAAATTTCTGTAATGAGTTGATTGATTGCCGGAAACTGGTAATCACAAAATTGGATTTCAACCATTGGCCGCACGCCAACAGCACTCAAACCTGCAGTTGAACCAACGATATAGGCCTCTTGAATGGCAGTATTAAATACGCGGTCATCACCATATTTATCAGCCAGGGTAGCCGCTTCACGAAACACTCCTCCCAATCTTCTGCCTACATCTTGTCCGAAGAAGATTGCTTCCGGATGCTTTCGTAAAATTTCGTCAACTGCATGCAAAGCCGCATCAACCATCACAACTTTCTGACCACCGGCAGGAGTGCGATTACCCCTTTCCTCCGTAACAGGAGTAGGGGCGTACTCATGATCCATAATGGTGGAAGGATCCGGTTCCGGTGCATCTACAGCGCGTTGAAAGTCGAGTGCAATTTTTTCTTCGGCACGTTTTTCAATCTCATCCAGTATTTCATCAACGATGCCATTGTCGAGCAGGAATTGCTTTAACTTTGGAAAGGGATCATCCAAAGCATGTAACGCCAGGTTTTCAGCACCACGGTACATCTCTTTGCGTACGCCGGACGTATGGTGATTCAATAAAGGGACTTTTGCATGAATGAGGATAGGCTTTCTTTCACTACGCACAAACCTGATCGCGTCTTCCACACAGGCATAGGAGGCATGAAAGTCGCTGCCATCTACCTGCACACGCTTCATGCCTTTAAAACCTGAAGCATATTCAAAGGCATTCATGGTGCGCATTTCATCGGAAGACACGGAGATGCTCCAGTCATTGTCCTGTACCAGGTAAATAATCGGTAGTTGCTTTAACACTGCAAATTGCCAGGCTTCCGCAACTTCGCCCTCGGTAACACTGCCATCACCCATGGAGCAAACAACAACCGGAGGCTCCGGCGCCCGCAGCATGTTTTTCTTCTCAAGATATTGAATACCCTGAGCCAGCCCTGTTGTCGGAATGGCCTGCATTCCGGTTGCACTCGATTGATGAAGGATAGTTGCTTTGTCGCCACCTTTATAAGAAGGGTGTGAATAATATTCACGTCCGCCTGAAAAAGGATCATCCCGTTTTGCAATAAGCTGTAACATCAGTTCGTAAGGCTCAAAGCCCAGGCCGAGCAGGATGCTTTCATCACGGTAGTAGACCGCTAAATAGTCGTGTGGCTGAAGTTGAAGTCCGACTGCCAGCTGGATGGCTTCATGGCCCCGGGAAGTGGAATGGACATATTTACAGATCTGCCTGTTTTCATCGTAGGTTTGTGCCATATACTTCACATAACACATCTTCTCAAAGGCACGCAGGTATAGTGGATGATTCAAAGGTTTTGTTTTATCGGGCGCAAAAATAAGAAGGTAAGTGGATTGCGCAAGAAACTACCGGTAGTTAGTGTGGGGAGGGGGTTGGGAAGCGGGATTCAGGAACCAGGACATGAGAAGTAGGACGGGCTATGTAGAGTGAAATTTGTGTCGCTTTTTGGAAAGGACGTAGGATGTAAGACTTAAGACTTAAGACTAAAGACTAAAGACCAATAACCGATAATGTACAGCGATAATTATGTCGCTTCCAGTCAATGCTCTTTGATGTAATACTTTAATGGCTAACATACTTCCGACTAAGGACTTCCGACTTCCGACTAATTGCTACCTTTATCCACATCATGCAGTTTCTCTACTACAAAATTTATAAGCCCTATGGCATGCTTTCGCAGTTTACTCCGGAGGGGGATCATGATACTTTAGGTTCCTTATTTGAATTTCAAAAAGATGTTTACCCGGTTGGCCGGCTCGACCATGACAGTGAAGGCTTATTGTTACTGACGAATGATAAAACGGTAAACACACGATTATTGAATCCTGATAAGAAGCATATTAGAATCTATTGGGTGCAGGTAGAAGGTTTGCCTGGCGATGAGGCGCTCAATCAAATGCGCAAAGGTGTAACGATTAACCTGAAAGGGACTTTACATCAAACGCAGGCAGCCGGTGTAAGAGGCATGTCGGCACCGCGCATTCCGGAGCGTATACCACCGGTGAACCATACAAAGCATCCGGAGACATCATGGCTTGAGTTAGAACTTACAGAAGGAAAGAACAGGCAGATCAGGAAGATGACAGCCAAGGTGGGACATCCTACCTTACGGCTTATCCGGTATGGCATTGAGCGGCTTACGATTGATAAGATGATGCCGGGCGATATTGTTGAGTTACCCAGGAGTGAATTTTACCAGGGACTCCACCTCAAGCCTTGAAATACGGATGGTATTAGACAAACTTATGTATTTAAAATGTGCGCGGGCACATTTATGTTTATTCTGTATCAACCAATCAACTATTTCACATCAAACTCCAATACGCTCTCATCTTCCACAAAGCATTCGATATGATCATTAAAGGTAACCGGGCCAACACCCACAGGAGTTCCGGTAAATATCAAGTCTCCTTTCAATAGCGTAAAAAATCTTGAAGCATAACTGATGATCTTTTCAAAAGGGAAAAGCATATCCTTCGTATTTCCTTTTTGAGTTAGCGCTTTGTTTTTATACATGCAAAAGTTGAGGTTCTTCAAGTCTTCAAATTGAGATTTTGGCAGGAAATCACCTACGCAAGCGGAGCCATCAAATCCCTTGGCTATTTCCCAGGGCCAGCCTTTCTTCTTCAATTCCTGCTGGAGGTCGCGGGCAGTAAAATCAATTCCGGCGGTAATGGCATCAAAATAATTATTGGCAAAAGCTTCACCGATGTTTTTGCCATTCTTGCAGATGCGCAAAACAATCTCCGTTTCATAATGCATGTCTCTTGAAAAATCAGGAAGAAAAAATGGTTGCTTCCTGCGTTTGAATGCAGTGTCGGGTTTAATAAAGATTACCGGCGCATCCGGAATTTCATTTTTCAGTTCCTTCGCATGTTCGGCATAATTACGCGCAACGCAAATGATTTTCATAGAAGTAAGAGAGCGGTCAGACGTTATGATTATTCAGAATTTCTTCCGGGTTTGTACAGGAATATCCTGTTCATCCGGGTGCAAAGCGATTCTCAGGGTGCAGGTATTTCGCTCAGGGAATAATACACCGGCTTGCCCAATGCGGCAATAATTTCCTGTTCACCGCTTGTCGCCGGTGAAAGCGATAATAGGGCATCACAGCTTTCCACCATGGCCCTGGTAATATCCATTATCAATTTGTATTCATCATCCACTTCAGACTTTTCCAATACAGGAAGCGCTGCATTTACGCCGATAATCGGGATGTGCCCCATTTCATAGATGGCGGCGCCTGCTTCATTCATAACATCTAAATTATGCTGACGCTCTTTGCCTGTTGGCGCGGAATAGGGTCCTGCAATGGCTATTTTCATTTTGGTGGGTTGGGGTTGGAGTTGTTATTATTGTTAGTAAGATTTTATATGAATAGATGATTGAATGGTTGAATGGTTGATTTGTTGATTTGATTCTGTCGGATACTAAACAATGTTGCCAAGCAGTTATGCAGCCATTTAACAATTTAACCATTGAGCCATTCGGCAATTAAGCAATGTAATAAAGTAGCCATTCACCCCTCATCTCCCCACCTTATTATACAGATTCATTGTTCGCTCGGCCCCGATGGTTACAAAGCTCTTTATGGCATCTGCAGCGAGCCGGATTTTTTCAGGCAACATTTTTTTCTCTTCTTCTGTCCATTGGCCCAGCACATAATTCACCTGCCGTCCCCTGGCAAAATTTCCATCAATTCCAAACCGCATCCTGGTATAGTCGGTTCCCGGCAATAATTCCTGCACAGATTTAAGTCCGTTGTGATTACCATCACTTCCCTTGGTGCGAATACGGATTTCGCCAAACGGCAAGGCAAGGTCATCCACAATAACCACCAGGTTTTCCCTGCTGATTCCGAGTTGCTCCATCCAGTATTTCACCGCTTTACCACTTAGATTCATGTAAGTAGTAGGCTTAATAAGGTGGAGCACTTTGCCTTTCATACGAAAAGAAGTATGCATAGCCAGCCGCTCTAAAACAAAAGAAGCACCGGCGTCTTCAGCCAGTGCTTCCGTTATTTTAAAACCGATGTTGTGACGTGTCTCTGTGTATTCATCTCCGATATTTCCAAGCCCTGCGATAAGAAACTTCACGTCTTGACTTTTTCTGTTACTGTTTGCAGCGGGAAGACTGCATCACTAATTGGAAGATTCAGAGAATGAAAACAAGTGCTGTTTACTTTTTCTTTTTGTCATCTTTTTTGGCAGCTCCTTTTTCAGCAGCAGCAGCAGCGGGTGCAGCGGCAGGTGTTGCAGCAGCAGCAGCGGCAGGTGCAGCAGCAGTTGCAGGTGTTTCTTCTTTCACCACACGAGGAATAATTACGGACAAAATCGGAAAATTGGGAGCTGACAGAAATTCAAATCCCTCATTCTTCAGATCGCTGATACGCACCGATTTCCCTAATTCAACATGATCTACTTTTATTGAGATATAGGGCACAAGATCTTTCGGGAACAACTTTACTTTAAGCTTTTTAATTCGCTGATTGATTTTGCCACCGGCGCGAACACCAGCAGGCACCCCTTCGAGTTTAATGGGAATGTCGACAGTAACTTTTTTGTCGGCATTTAACTCAAGGAAATCTATGTGTGTTAATTGATCCGTAACAGGGTCGAATTGCAGATCCTGCATGAGTGCTTCTCTTTCCTTGCCATCCAGAATAATTTTCGCGATGAGAAATTCCGGAGTATATACCAGGTTTTTGAAGGAAGCAGCCGGAGCACTGAAGTTCAGGGTCTCTTTGCCGCCATAAAGGCTGCAAGGCACCTGACCGTTTTTTCTCAATTCACGGGTTTCTCTTTTTCCGGCAGACTTGCGTATTTGACCTTCGATCGTAATGGATTGCATGATTCAAAAAGAATTTAATTGTTAAGGAACAACGAGGTAATGGATTTATGCTCGTACATGTTGCGGATTGCTGTTGCAAAAAGCTCTGCCACACTTAGCACTTTTATTTTAGGGGATGCCTTTTTTAACGGGATGGTATCACAAACGACTACTTCCGTGAGTGATGAATTTTCAATGTTCTCGTAGGCTTTTCCGGATAAGACAGGATGCGTAATTAATGCCCGCACACTCTTAGCGCCTTTAGATAACATCAGGTCAGACGCATTGGCTAACGTATTGCCCGTATCAATAATGTCATCGCAAATAATTACGTTTCTGCCGGTTACATCACCAATCACTGTCATGGCAGAAATTTCATTGGGCCGCTTCCGGTATTTGTCGCAGATCACCATTTCTTTGTTAAAGTGAATGGCATAGGAACGTGCCCGGTTCACACCACCTACATCAGGTGCTGCAAACGTAATATCATGCAAATCGAGTGACTTGATGTAGGGAATAAAAATCGTTGAGCTTTCCAGGTGATCCACAGGAATATCGAAAAAACCCTGAATCTGTGGTGCATGCAGGTCCATGGTCATAATCCGATTGGCACCTGCTGCAGTCAGGAGGTTGGCAATGAGTTTCGCTGCAATCGGAACCCGTGGTTTATCCTTTCTGTCCTGGCGCGCAAAACCAAAGTATGGAATAACGGCAGTAATATATTCTGCAGAAGCCCTCCTGGCAGAATCTATCAGGAGTAAAAGTTCAAAAAGATTATCGGCAGGGGCAATCGTTGATTGTACCAAAAACACATAATCGCCACGTATAGATTCCAGTATTACCGGGCACATTTCACCATCGCTGAAACGGCGCACCTCCACCTTACCCAATGAAACACCATAGGACTCTGCTATGGCGGATGCCAGGTATTGCGTGTTGGTACCGGAAAATAAACGGACTTGTGATTCCATCGGCTTTTTTAGAGGACGGCAAAGATAGAAAAAGAATTAAGATTTGCCCAAGCAGGGGCAAAAATCGGGGTGTAATTATGGTTAATAGCTGCCGGTATTGCCAGTTTTGGCAGAAAGTCTTCCTTATTCGAGGAGATTCATTCGGGCATTCACCACATTATTGTAAATGGAGCCAAAACTATAACTAATACCTAATGACGTGTAGTAGTTGAAGTTTGTGGATAACTCAATCTGCCGGGTAAGGACTTCTTCGGGAGTTGCTCCTTGTTTGGGCAGGCTTAACTGATCATGTACCAAACCATAACTTGCATAAATGTTTAGATCCAGGCCCTTTACTATTCTAAGGTTGAGTGCCCCGGACAGATACAGCGAATTCTTCGACCAGTCATGAAAATAATTGGATCCGTAAAGAGAAAAACTTACCGTTCCCCATTTTTCAATCAGGCTAACTGTGGAGGTGAGTGATTGAGAAAAAAGGAATTCTGAAGTCTTATCATATAAAGTCGTATCAGTATAATCAGCGTAAGACGGCGTAAGCTGGTAGAGTATGGTAAACAGCCTTGAAGTGGACGATGTGTATGGAAACAAATCCCATTCTATGGCAGGAGATAGGGACCCATTAAAATCATAGTTGTTGTATGTTGAGGTATACGCAGATGCGGCCACTCCGGCCGACCAATGACCGGTCAGGCTGCGGACAATCAGTGCATCTCCGGATTTTGACTGTGTTTCACTAATGTAAGTAAATCCATCGTAATCATACTTTGAATAATTGTAATTGCCGTTCATTCTGATATTGATCTTCCAGTCATCCGTTATTTTCCCGGCGGAAGCACCACCGGTCACATACAGGTTTTTATACGATTTTTCTCCATTGGCATTACCCGTGACAGAAACCGTAAATACCCAGTTCTTCCAGTCTTTGATTGCCGGTTGTTGAATTCCTGAAGCAGCAGGGTTGCTATGGTATTCAATGGCAAAATTTCCGGCTGATGGCAAGCGCGCGATATAGGTCATGAGCCCCATTTTAATATATGTTACCAACCCTTCCCTGATTTCTTCATCCGTATCGTTGTTGCCCGCTGCATATTTCAGTGTATCATTTTTCCCCGCAAATTCCTTTTGCCCGAAATAAAACAATGTATATTCCATTCCGCCTCCACCGGTACCCTGCGTTGTAATGAGTAAATGCAATGAAGCCGTCTGCCTGTCGCGCATAAAGTTTACGAAGGTAATTTGCTGCCTGATATACGTATCATACGTTACGTCGCCATCAAGATACAAAGTGAGGTATTGACCGGGCGAAGCAGCCATTCGAGCATCCGTGTTTTGCCCGTGCAGATTTGCGGCTAGCAAGAATATCACTATTGAAAGGAAGAAATTTTTTTTCATCAGTATCTGAATTAGTTGCTAAGAAAGCATCCTGCTGGAACAACGGTACCATGCATTCAATCCGGTAAGCATATTGCAAAAAGCCTGGTGCTATAAAGGTGGAAAAATATTCCAATCTGTTGCATGACGCGCAGCCACTGGTTTATACATACGTTGGAATGGCTATTGTTTACTGACCGTTACATGGATAAAACGGGAAGCACTAATATTGACGAACCCGGTTTCTTTTTGCAAAAAAACCGGGTTCAAATTGTAATCTCTTGCGCTAGTCTGTCCGAATCATAGGGGTCATAAGTGCAACAAAACCTGCCTGATCATCCGGATCGTTTTTACTCTTTTATTAATTTAATGATTTCTTCTTCTTTCCCGTTGCCGGTTAATTTTACAAAGTAGATGCCGGCATGATAGGTTTCGCCTAATCTAACATTCTGTCCGGTAGGCTGAATGCTTTCAACCAGTCTGCCGGTGATATCATACACATCAATTCTCGCTTCATCACCTGCAGTTCCTTTGTAGCTGATCGTAAAATATCCGGTGGAAGGATTGGGGTATACCTTAAATGCTGCAGATGTTTCATCACTTGTCTGTTTGCAGTTTATGGTAACGTTAGCTGCCTTGGAATTTTTCACGCAACCCGTGGCAATGATAGTGACTTTGCATTTATAACTTCCACCAACGGTTGCAGCATACGTTGAATTGGTTGCACCGGTAATGTTACTGCCGTTTAGTGTCCATTTATACGTTACACCGGTAGCCGGATTTGATACGGAAGTCAGAAGTACCGTGCCACCTGAGCAGTTACCTATGGTGATACTGGAAGTAGGTTTGGGTGTGGTAGCTACCGAAATTACATTTGAAGCTACAACCCCGCAACTGTTGGTTACATCGCACGTGTAATTACCGGCATCGGAGGCTTTGTAGGTCTGCGCGGTTTTTCCTGAAATAATGACCCCATCTTTTTTCCATTGATAGGCGATGGCAGGTGTAACCACTGATAACTTGACACTACTTCCACTGCAAAATGTTACCGGCCCGTCTGCTGAAATAGGTGCTCCGATTGTCAGGTCTGTTCCGTTGTCTGTACCAATTGCAGAAGGATTAGAACTGATTACCCGGATCCTGTATTTCATCCCGGTCATAGTGTTTGCCGGGATCAATGCATTTATGTTTCCTGATAAGACTGAATTTTTAGTACCGATAGAAACCGGTGTTGCAAAACTGCCGTTAATATCAGATAGTTGTGCGGTAAAGACATTGCCCGTATTGAAATTGCCGACTACTGTATAGCCTACGGTTACAGATTGCCCGCTGCAAAGCAAAGTTGGTGTAATGGCAGAAGTCTGAATAAAATTCCCGGAAGGCGTATAAGTTACCGCAGCAACATTGTTAGCGCCTGTACCATCAATACTGTTAAATATGCCACCTGCCACAACAGAACCCGCATAATTCGTGAGACCGAAAACCGCCTGAACGGTACCACCGCTGCCCATATAAGTAGCCAGCGGAGTCCAAGCTGTTCCGTCCCATTTAGCAATATTAGCCGCAGGTTGATTATCGGCTGTTGTATAGATACCGGCTGCAACCAGGTCGCCCCCATAGGTGGTAAGTGCGAAAACATACCCATATAGTCCACCATCCAGTCCGTTGCCCAGGGCCGACCAGGTACTGCCATTCCACATGGCAATTTTATTTACGCTCACGCCACCGGCTGAATAGAAATAACCACCTGCCACAAGATTTCCATTGTACGCAGTTAATGAATAACCAATATACCCCAACCCGGTTCCTATTGGCGACCAGGCGGTACCATTCCATTTGGCTATATATTTTGCGGTTACACCGCCTGCTTTGGTAAAGAAGCCGGTTGCAACCAGGTCATTGCCATAGACGGTAAGTGCCATCACTTGTCCTTCGGCTCCGCCCATGCCACTGCCTACAGCCGTCCAGTGCGAACCATCCCATTGCGCAATGTATTTGGTATTTACTTCTGCATGTGTGAAATATCCACCCGCAAACAGTTTACCATTGTAAACTGCCAGGGAAGTGACCGTATTATCCATGCCACCGGCCATTTCTTTCCAGGTAGTGCCATTCCACCGGGCAATGAAGTTAACCACCTTGGTGCCGGCCATTACGAATTTTCCTCCGGCAATCAGCTCACCGTTATAAACGGCAATGGCATCAACCTCACCTAGCAATCCTTCGCCAACGACTTCCCAGCTTGCACCGTTGAACTTCAGGATTCCGTTTGCCGTACCTGCATACAATTCTCCATTAAAAGTGCCTACCGAATAAGTCCAGTCCGGAACACCGGTGCCAAGCGATGACCATGTTTGTGCATTCGACTGAAAAGAAAGCATGGCAAGCAGCACCAGCATGCTTAACGGTCGGAAACTTATTATTTTATCAATGATTGAGTTTGTTTTCATACCAGTATTTATTTAGTGATGGCAGCAAATGTTAGTGAATTAATTCCTGATAACTATGACCTGGTGATGAACAAGCAGAACCGGTATCCAAACGGCTGAATTTTGGAGCTGAACGGATAAAGTGTTGCTTGAATAACAGCAGACGACGGATTCTATTCTTTTTATCAAAGAATCATTCTAAAGAATACGTGCGTCTCTTCGTTTCTGAAAGGCATAGTCAATATCTGGTGCAGTCCCAAAAAAAATCGCGGTGAATTTGCATTCACCGCGATTTCAATCCAAACTACTAACTCAAACACCCATTACATAATTCATGTTGCAAAACGTTTTTCAGGCATCCTCTTTCATTTAAATTCTCTCTCTCTCATTGCCTTAACCGCTTGTTTTGCGCTATCAAAATTATAGTTGAATTAGCCTGCCTGAAATGATTTCAATCATGTTGTAAGATGATCCTTGCTTTGTGCAAAAAATCTGCATTCGAACAACAAGAATGCTTCTTCTAATTCCATTATACCCGCTAAGCAGAGAATGATCATCGTCATTCTTTTAGGTGAAGAATGTCAAGAGTTTTCAGCGCGGCTACCGATAAATTGCCGTATTCTTTACCTTACCAACAAATTTTCTAGTAAACCCATAAAAAAATAATAATGAAATCGGACTATGAGATTGCCCAGGAACAGCAATTGCTGATGATTACCACTGTTGCCGATGATTTAGGACTGGATTCGCATATGGTGGAGCCGTATGGCCACTATAAAGCCAAGATAAATATCAGCGAGTTCGATGAAAAAAAAATAGCTGATTCCAGGTTGATTTTAGTTACAGCCATTACACCTACCAAGGCAGGTATTGGAAAAACAACCACTTCTGTAGGCCTTGCGGATGGTTTGCGCAGGTTG
This sequence comes from uncultured Bifidobacteriaceae bacterium, assembly GCA_964524035.1. Classification (GTDB taxonomy): domain Bacteria; phylum Bacteroidota; class Bacteroidia; order Chitinophagales; family UBA10324; genus JACCZZ01. The sequence goes on along the minus strand of CAZGBP010000005.1, from coordinate 31,404 downwards.
AATAAGAAGGTAGTATTGGCATTACGTGAGCCTTCCCTTGGCCCCTGTTTTGGTATGAAGGGTGGTGCGGCAGGTGGTGGCTATTCGCAGGTAGTGCCGATGGAAGAGATCAATCTGCATTTTACCGGTGATTTTCATGCAATCACAGCAGCCAATAATACACTGGCAGCCTTGCTCGACAACTACAGGTTTTATACGAGAGGCAAACCGGAAGGCATTAAAACCGTTTTGTTGAAGCGTTGCCTGGATGTGAATGACAGGGTGCTTAGAAAAATAGTTACCGCATTGGATGTGCCGAATAATGGAATTCCTTCTGAAACAGGTTTTGTGATTACACCTGCCAGTGAACTGATGGCCATGTTGTGCTTGTCAGAAGGCATCGAAGAACTTCGTGAAAGGATTGATGAAATGCTGCTGGGTTTCACTTTTGCAGGCGAACCATTTACTACCCGGGACCTGGGTGTAACAGGTGCCATCACTGCCTTGCTTAAAGATGCTATACTGCCTAACCTGGTGCAAACGCTGGAGGGTTGTCCGGCAATCATTCACGGCGGCCCTTTTGCAAATATTGCCCATGGCTGTAATTCGATCATGGCTACCAAAACAGCCATGCAATTTGGAGATTATGTTGTTACAGAAGCCGGTTTTGCCAGCGACCTTGGTGCTGAGAAGTTCTTTAACATCAAATGCCGCAAAGCCGGTTTGCAGCCAGCCATGAGTGTTCTGGTTGCCACTTCGCAGGCTTTGAAACTCAGTGGGGGAATTGCAGAAACAAGGATGATGTTACCGGATATCGACGCGTTGAAAGGTGGACTGAAGAACCTTGAAAAGCATATTTCCATCTTAAAAACCTTTGGCCAGAAGGTGCTGGTAGTATTGAACCGCTATCATTTCGATACAGAATCGGAGATTGAATTTTTACGTAACTGGTGCGGCGAGAGAGGTGCTTCTTTCGCAGTGAATAATGGTTTTGCCAAAGGTGGGGAAGGAGCTGCTGAAATGGCACGTGCCGTAATAGAGATGTGTAAGAACCCATCACCGCCGCTGCAGTTTACCTATGATCTCACAGACGACCTCGAAACAAAAATCAGGAAGATTGTGACCAGGATCTACGGTGGAAAAGATGTGGTCTTCTATAAGAAAGCACAGGAGATGTTACGCAAAATCAAGAAGCTTGGCCTGGAACACCTGCCTGTTTGTATGGCTAAAACGCAATACTCTTTTACAGATGATCCTTCCATTAGCGGACTTGATGGTGATTTCAAGATTGATGTGGATGACCTGGTGATCAGTAAAGGGGCAGGATTTATTGTCGCGGTTTGCGGCGAGATGATGCGAATGCCCGGTTTGCCAAAGGTGCCGCAGGCAAAATACATCGATGTCGTAAAAGGTAAAATTGTTGGTGTTAGTTAATAGCTGGATCAGAAGCCAGCTAATGCAACAAAAAAGCCGGTCCGGTGAGGGAGCGGCTTTTTGTTGACCGACTAGGGCTCGAACCTAGACTCTTCTGAACCAAAATCAGACGTGTTGCCAGTTACACCATCGGTCAGTGGAAGGACGGCAAAGGTAAGGTAAGCGTTGGAATTTGCAAATAGCGCCTTCAACGTACAATGCCATTTCAAAGCTGCCGCAGTGTGGAATACTTGTCGAATGCCATGCCTGGAAGGCCGGCAACCAGGCAACAGTCCTGCTTTCTGTGCCAACGTATCACTTAAATGACTTTGTAACCTTTGGTGCATGAATGTTACATAGGAATCAGGAATGGCCGCAGCAAAGCATAACCGCTTTTATGCGGCATTAAAACAAGGAGAAAGGTATGTTAACTAATGCTCGCTGCACGTGATCACAGCTTCGCAATTAATCGGGCCATTGGCACCACCTCGAATTCGCTTGCTCCTATTACCAAATAAACTATTTTTGCCCAGCTTAAAAAAACCACTTTCATGACGTTGTATAATAAAGTAAATAACATTGCCGGTTGGATTATTTTTCTGATTGCAACCACGGTATACTGGATGACTGCAGAACCGACCGGCAGCTTTTGGGATTGCGGTGAATTTATAGGATGTGCCTATAAACTGCAGGTAGCGCATTCACCGGGTGCTCCGTTGTTTATCATGGTCGCTCACATGTTTACCTTATTGGCAAGTGACCCTTCGAATGTGGCCTTGATGGTAAATTATATGTCAGGACTGTTCAGTTCGCTAACTATTCTTTTTCTCTTTTGGACGGTTACTGCATTTGCAAAAAAAATATTCAACAAAAAGGAGAATGAAATTGTGGGTGCTGACCTTATTGCGATTATTGGCGCCGGGGTGGTAGGTGCCTTGTCTTACACATTTGCAGATTCCTTTTGGTTTTCTGCTGTGGAAGGTGAGGTGTATGCGATGTCTTCATTCTTCACCGCAATTGTTTTCTGGTCGATCCTGAAATGGGAAAATGTGGCGGATCAACCCAATGCCGACCGGTGGATCGTCTTTGGCGGTTACTTGATCGGGTTGTCTATTGGTGTTCACTTACTGGGATTACTTGCTGCTCCGGCCATGGTTTTTGTTTATTCATTCAAAAAATTTAAACCAACCAGGTGGAATGTGATCAAGACAGGTGGAGTTGCTGTGGCGATATTGGGTTTCATTCAATACGGCATCATTCCGGGTATTCCAACATTGGCCGCCAAATTTGATATCCTTTTTGTAAACGATTTCGGACTGCCTTTTAACAGTGGTGTACTATTCCTGTTTACATTGCTGGCAGCATGTGTGGTTTTCGGTCTATGGTATGCGGTAAAGAAGAACAATCACATTCTGCATACGGCTGTATTAACCGTCCTGTATATCATGATCGGTTATTCATCATACCTGATGGTGGTTATCCGTGCAAATGCGAATCCTTCCATAAACATGAGTGCACCTAAAGATCCCATAGCACTACTCAGTTATCTCAACCGCGAGCAATATGGAGAGCGGCCTCTTGCTTATGGCCACACTTTTACGGCTGAACCCATAGCTATTGACCGTGAAACCGGTGAAAAACGTTACTACCGTGGCAAGGATAAGTATGAATTCCTGGACAGGAAGCCGATTCTGAAATATTCGCCCACAGATGAAATTCCATTCCCCCGTGTATGGGATAATGATGATCCGTCACACGTTCGTTTTTACAGGAACTGGTTGGGAATGCGCGAAGGAGAGAAAGTAACTATGGGTGATAACCTCAATTTCTTCTTCACCTACCAGGTTGGTTTTATGTATATGCGCTATTTTCTTTGGAATTTTTCCGGAAGGCAGGATGATGTGCAAGGAGATGGCGACATTCAGCACGGTAACTGGATCACCGGCTTTCCATTTATTGATAATGCTATGCTTGGGGATCAGCAGAATTTGCCCTATCCGTTGAATGAAAACAAAGGGAAGAATAAATTTTATATGCTCCCCTTTATTTTAGGACTGGCCGGCGCGGTGTACCACTTCAGAAAAAGCAAACTGGATGCCTGGGTGGTCATGCTGCTTTTCTTTTTTACCGGCCTTGCCATTGTCATTTATCTGAACCAAACACCCTTACAGCCACGTGAACGTGATTATGCATATGCAGGCTCATTCTATGCATATACGATATGGATAGGCCTTGGCGTGCTGGCATTGTTTGATTACATACGCAGGCGGGTAAATCCAAGAAATGCTGCATTCATCGCCACGGCAGTCTGCCTGCTCGTGCCGGTGCTGATGGGCGCAAAAGGTTGGGATGATCATGACCGCAGCCACCGGACCACCGCACGTGACTTTGGAAGAGACTACCTTGAATCTTGTGCACCGAATGCCATCTTGTTTACTCAAGGCGACAACGACACGTATCCATTATGGTATGCACAGGAAGTAGAAGGCATCCGGGAGGACATCCGCATCGTGAACCTGAGCCTGCTGGGGGTAGATTGGTATATCGATAATTTGCGCAGGAAGATTAACAAATCAGAAGCCGTGATCATCAGCGTGGATAGTTTGAAATACCGTGGTTCTAACCGTGACTATGTGCGTTTCTATGAGAATAAAGCCATTGCACAGGGACAGTCCTATTCCCTGAGCACTGTGCTTGATTTTATGTTTAATGATGATCCACGGAATAAAATTGACTACGGTGCCGGTGCCCCGATGAATTACCTCCCCGCAAGAAATATTTTTATCCCGGTAGATAAAAGCCTGGTGTTGGCCAACAACGTGGTGCAGCCATCAGATACCGCAAAGATTTTGCCCCGGCTGGATTGGAAACTGAACAAAGGCACTTTGCTTAAGAACGACATTATGACAATGGAAATTCTTCGCAGTAATCTTTGGAAGCGGCCCATCTATTTTGCCATTTCAGTATCGCCTGAATCGTACCTTGGTTTAAATAACTACTTGCAGCAGGAAGGGCTCACCTACCGGGTGGTTCCCTATAATGTTGTCAGCGATGACGGTTTGCCGGGGGGCGTGCAGACAGACCTGATGTATGAAAACATGATGAATAAATTTGCATGGGGAGGCGTGGATAAGTATCCTGTATACCTGGATGAGAACATACTCCGTATGGTTACCAACCTCAGGAGCAATTTTGCGCGTTTGGCCAGCGGCCTGATCAGGGAAGGAAAGAATGAAAAGGCGATTGAAGTCCTGGATAAGTGTGCAGAAGTATTACCTGAAAAGCAAGTGCCGGTTTCTTTCCTGAACCTTGCCCTGGCAAAAGCATACTTTGAAGCAGGCGCCTTGGATAAAGGAAGCAGCATGCTTGACAGGCTGCTGACTGTTTATTCAGATAAATTGAGATACTATTCATCACTGCCTGTTGACAGGCGCAAATACTTTACATCGGATATCAATGAAGGGGTGTATGTGTTGAATGAAATTACCGAGCTGTCGGATAAGAACAACCAGGCCGACCTGAATAAAAAAGCGCAGGAAGCCTTTCAGCGTTACATGAATTTGTATACGCCACAGAATAAATAGTAACCATTTGGTCGCAGAGCAGTAAAACATTATGGCAGCGGCGCGAAAATTCGCGTCGCTGTTTCATTACATCCTTTCAAAGTGTTATCACAAAGTCGGGCTCTCGTTCTATAATGAAATCGTATAAGCACACAAGTTTTGGAAAAACATTCTAACAGGAATCTTCCTAAAAACCAATTCATTTACGGAATTCATCCGGTAGAAGAGGCATTATCAGCCGGTACTACAATAGAGCGGATCTTTATTCAGAAAGGGATGCAGAAAGAAGGGGTGATGCAAATCGTGCGCGTCGCTCAGCATCAGGAAGTGCCGGTGTTGTTTGTTCCCATTGAGAAACTGAACCGCCTGCACCGCAATCACCAGGGTATTGCCGCTGTGGTATCTCCCGTGCAGTTTTACAAAACAGATGATATTCTTTCACAGGCATACGGTAAGGGAGAAGATCCTTTGCTCATGATAGCCGACCGCATTACGGATGTTCGCAATTTTGGAGCCATTGCACGTACGGCCCTTTGCAGTGGTGTCCATGCCATCATTATCCCTCAAACGGAAACAGCTGCCCTGAATGCAGAGGCCGTGAAGGCTTCGGCGGGGGCACTGAACAAAATCGCAGTTTGCAGAGAAAAGAACTTACTTCAACTAATCAGGCAGCTCAGGTTGAATGGCATACAGGTAATCGCCGCCGACATGCAGGGTGCAAAATATGTATTTGAGGTTGATCTGAAGATTCCTACCGCAATCATTATGGGATCGGAAGGTGAGGGTATTGCACCCGACCTGCTCAGGCTTGCTGATGAAATTGTAAAGATTCCGATGAAAGGAATATTCGAATCGTTGAATGTATCGGTTGCTGCCGGGATGATTTTGTATGAAGTGATGAAGCAGAGAATGGCCGCGAAGTAGACCTCCTGCTGAAATCTACCTGTTTACTATCTCCTGTTTTCCTCAGTTTTCAATATTAGAAAAAAGTCGCTGAAACCCTTACCAGGCTTGATTTCGATTTTTATTTCAGGTGACCCAGTCGGAAAACAGCAGTAAAGTAAAAGCTGTTCGGGAAACATTTTCATTCTGAATTGTTTAGATAACCGCAAAGGCGTTAAGCTGCCAAAACAGATTGGGGCAGCTGGCCTGGTATTATTTTCTTTGCGGCCTGGTGTCTTGGCGCTAAAAAATTCAATAATTAGAAAAGTCGCAGAAACCCTTACTATCTATAGAAAAGAATCGAATTAATCTATCATCACTTTCACTATGCGAACATCATCCTTCAATGTAATCTTCAGTAGATAAATTCCGGAAGCTAAGGCAGGTAATGTTTTCGATGTGATTTGATTGCTGGCTGAAACGGTTTGCTGCCATCCCATTACCAATGAACCGGAGGTATTCAGTAATTCAAAATTTGCCTTTTGTGTTTCCTGCACCGGAATAGAAATATTCAGATGATCCTGTGCGGGATTGGGGTAGACGCTGACAGTGATTTTCATTTCATCTTCAGCCGGTATGCCGCTGATCAGGGCACTGTCCAGAATAATATTCTCATCACCCGGTTCATATGGCAGCCAGGTAAGGAAGGCCAGCATCATTTCATCCGTTGTATGTTCGCCGGCTGTAACATCTTGCGGCGGGTTGCTGGGATTATCAGGATTATTTGCCGTATTGTCGTAAGTGGCTTCTGCCTGCAGGGTAGAAGGGTCGGTAATATGTACCGGTTTTTGATAATCATAAAAACCCTGCCAGTGAAAAGACCATTTGGGAATATTGATCAGGCGGGTGGTATCTCCGTCCTCATCCAGCGACCAGGCTTTAAAGGAAGTGCCGATGCGGTGCATGTGTGGAAATATGGAAATTAGTGAGATATCGCCAAAAGTCCACTGGAAGGATTCATGGAAGGTGCGTACCGTATTTGCGGGAATAAACAATGGGCCATCAACGAGGTAATCAAAATGGTTGAGGATGGCATCCACATTCACCTTTCGGATATCAGGTTGTGCCGGCGTGAATTGCAGGTTTACGGTACTGATATCTGACTGTCCGTTACTGTTAGGTGCATAATGCATTTCAATACCAAAATCCGCTCCTGCAGGTATGCGGATACCCATATTGGATGGTAAGGTGAAAATACTGCTGCCCGGTGCCCAGGCACCAATAATGTAAGAAGCGCTGTTGATAGGGCCTACACCAAAACTTTCATATCCCGGAAGGGGATCATCCAGGTCATGGTTGAGTGAAAAGCTGGTAGGATCATAAAAGAGAACGATGTGGTGTACAATTGCACCATTTCCCGGTAGGTATTCGATCTTATTCAAAAACATTTCCTGCGTAAAACCGGATTCGATTACGAAGGTTCTGTAATGATCTTCATTACCCGGAATAGTATAATCCGGGGTGACTAATGCTTTATCAACCACTGACAATTGGGAACCGGTTTGAAATACCGGAGGAGCCGGAGCATTGGCTAAGTTTCCGGGAGGCGCATCGGCAGCCACCCAGGCTTCAATGGTATTGATCTCTTCATCTGTGAGGTGGCGCTCATCTTTAAAATGCATATAGTTCGGATCGGGTTTCCATGGCGGCATCAACTTAGCAGTAACCTGTGCCTGTATGCCGAATGCATTATTCACCGCATCGTCATAACTCATGAGTGCGAACGGCCCGATTCCGCCATCACGATGGCAGTTGCTGCAATTGTTGTAAATGATAGTGGCAACATCATCTGACCAGGTGGGCGTTTGTGCGTGGAGGCGCGGGCAAAATGCTATCAGTACCAGAATCGGGTAAAATCTTTTCATAAGGTGATCTTGTTTTGTTAGTGACGATGTAAAGTTTAATTAGTTACAGGCTAACTTTCGATTCATCTATATTTCTGGTAATAACGCGGGGAAACTAAAAAGTTACATATACCGGAAATCTTTTTCAGCGTATATGTTTCGCTAAAGGCCGGATATATTCGCCAGCATATCATTGGTCATGCCATCCAAATCATATTCCGGTTTCCAACCCCAGTCAGCACGAGCTACGGAATCATCGATGCTTTCCGGCCAGCTGGCGGCAATTTTCTGACGGAAATCAGGCGCATAGTCTATCTTAAAACCGGGCAGTTGTTTTTGAATAGAGGCTGCTTGTTCTTTTGGTGTGAATGAAATGGCGGAGATGTTATAAGAAGAACGCACCTTCACTCTTTCGGCAGGGGCTTCCATCAATTCAATGGTCGCACGGATGGCATCGGGCATATACATCATCGGTAATCTTGTTTGTTCTGCAAGAAAACAGGTGTAATGATTATTTTTCCTGGCTTCGAAATAGATGTCGATGGCATAGTCTGTTGTTCCACCTCCGCCCGGAGTCTTGTAGCTGATAAGCCCGGGATATCGCACACTTCTGACATCGAGGTTTTTCTTTTGAAAATAGTAATCGCACCATCTTTCACCGGCTTGTTTGCTGATGCCATAAATCGTGTTGGGTTCCATCACCGTCCACTGTGGTGTATTTTGACGTGGAGTGGTTGGCCCAAAAACTGCAATCGTACTTGGCCAGAAAAGTTTTTGCACACCCAGCTCGATGCAGGCATCCAGCACTTGTCGCAATCCCTTCATATTGACCCTCCAGGCCAGTTCAGGGTTTTTTTCACCCGTAGCAGAAAGGATAGCTGCCAGGTGATAGATCTGTGTGATATTGTATTTCTTTACAGTTTCATACAAACTGGGCTTGTTCAACACATCCAGCCTGATAAACAAGCCGGAGTCCCTGACCTCACTTCCGGGTTCCTTTAAATCTGCGGCAATTACATCTTTATAAATCTTCCGGAGTGACATGGTGAGTTCGGATCCAATCTGTCCGCAAGCACCTATCACCAGTATTGTATCAGCATTATTCATAGAAGTGAGGTAAGGGGTCCGGACAAATGTAAATATTTTGGTCGTGTGCACTGCACTGCTGAAATATATTCAGGGAAATAAGGGTTTTCGTACTTGAAGAATTGCTTTCTCATATCGGAGTTGAACAATAGCGGGTAATAAGAACGCACAAAAAAATTAACCTTAGAACATACTTTGACTATTCCTTTGCAAGCTTGAATGCGAGAGAATGAAACATATTCAGGTGCATAAATTTTGTGTGTTTCTTTTTCTAAAACGCGGTGACCGCTATGTTTAATTTTATCCAGAACAAAGCAATAATGTAAAGAAGCAATCTCATTTACTATTTAAATTCAAATGGGCAATCAAATGAAAGCTAAACAGGTAACCCTACTTAAGGTGTTGCAGTATGCATAAATTGTCATAAATCCCTCGGAAAAGGTTGTACGACAAATTGGATACAGATTACTGGGTGTTGAAATTGAGTATTAAGTAATTAATTAAGTGAGTAAAGTAGCGTAGTGCATACAGAATAGCCAGTGATCGTTTTCGCCGCAACAATTTAACCATTTAACAATTTAACCCACCAACCATTGCTTCACAAGATGAACGAATGGTCAAACACTCTCGGAAAAGGCTCACAGATTCCTTATCAGTTTTTAATTATTTTTACCGCACTACTGCTAAGCTATGAAAGATAAAAAAACAGGTAAGCCAGATACAGTGAAGACTGCTCATGAGCATGCTCCGGTTCCCGGAAAGAACAGCATCCTTAGTTTCCGACAGATGCTTCCGCATCTGGTTGCCATGCTGGTTTTTGTATTTGTGAACCTGTTGTTTTTCTCACCAATGGTGCTGGATAACAAAATGATTCAGCAGAGTGATATCATCCACCATAAGGGCGTGGCGAAGGAGCTTACTGATTATTATGAAAAAAACGGGAAGACCACACTGTGGACCAACTCCTTATTTGGAGGCATGCCAACATACCAGATGGGGGCAAAATATGAAGGTAACCTGTTGCAATACGTGGAGAAGCTTTTTGCACTCGGGTTTCCGCATCCTTCTCAACTGTTGTTATTCGCATTTATTGGTTTTTACATACTGCTTGTACTCATGCGTATCAGCCCATGGCTGGCTATTGGGGGCGCACTTGCCTATGGGCTGGGCTCTTATAACCTGACTTTGCTGGAGGCAGGACATACCTCCAAGTTACATGCGATCGGACTGTTACCGGTTGTGGTGGCCGGCATTATTTTATTAAGGCAGGGCAGGTTGTTGTGGGGAGCAGCGGTCACCGCCATCGGGTTATCGTTGCAGATTTATGCAAACCATCTCCAGATTACCTATTACCTTTTTCTGTTGTTGCTGGTGTATGGCATTGTAGAACTGATTTTCGCCTTTCGCAATAAAGACCTTATGAGCCTCTGGAAGGCCGGTGGCGTTGCCATCGTGTGCGCGCTTTTTGCAGTACTTTCGAATCTATCGAATTTATGGTCTACGTATGAATACCTGCCATCTACAATCCGTGGGCCGGCAGAACTCTCTTCCAATAAAGAATCATCAGGTGGCCTTGACAAAGATTATGCGATGTCGTGGAGTTATGGAAAAATGGAAACCATGACCTTACTGATTCCTAATTTCTATGGCGGTTCGTCGAACTCAAAACTCAGTGATGGTTCTAACCTGGCTGCCTTGTTAAAACAATACCAGGCACCGCCGGCACAGGTAACGAGTTTCCTGAACAATGCGCCAACTTATTGGGGCGATCAGCTTTTTACTTCAGGGCCGGTTTATGTTGGGGCACTTGTTTGTATGCTTTTTCTTCTGGGAATGCTGGTCGTTCGCGATCATTGGAAATGGTGGATATTGTCTGCCTCCATCCTGGCAATCTTATTAGCCTGGGGTAAAAATTTTCAATGGTTCTCTGATTTCTTCTTCTATTATTTCCCGGGATACAATAAATTCAGGGTGGTATCCATGATTTTGGTATTGATAGGGTTCACGTTTCCATTTATGGGATTCATGACCGTTTCAAAAATTTTGAATGGGGAATTCGATAAAGATTTCCTCATCTCAAGACTGAAGATCAGTGTTTATGTTGCGGGTGGATTATGTTTACTGTTTGCCATTGCCGGACCGGCGTTCTTCAATTTCCAGGGAGCAAGCGATTCGCAATTGCAAAAAGAAATAATCGCTGCTGTAATTGAAGACCGGAAATCATTATTCCGTGCAGATGCCATCAGATCGCTCGTGTTCATTTTACTGGGAGCGGCCCTGATATGGGCATATGTAAAAGAGCGGGTTAGTAAAAATATATTGATAGGAGGTATAGTGATACTGGTTTTTGTAGATATGTTTTCAGTTGGCAAACGCTACCTCGACAGTGACGATTTTATTTCGAAAAATGAATACAGCCGGTATTTCGAGGCCACACAGGTTGATCAGTTGATTCAAAAGGAAACATCGCTGGATTATCGTGTTTTTAACCTGGGTGCCAGCCTTACCGCCGACTCCCGAACATCGTATCATCACAAATCTTTGGGCGGATACAGCGCCGTGAAGCTGAGAAGGTACCAGGATATTATTGAAAATCAATTGACGAAAGCAGATACCACCCGGAATACCGGATTTCCATTCAACAAGTCAGTGGTAGATATGTTGAATACCAAGTACCTCATATTCAAATCGGAAAACAAAGACCAGGTGTTGCCCAATACCGGGGCGCTTGATAATGCATGGTTTGTGCGCAAAGTGATCATGGTCAATAATGCAGATGAAGAAATGGCCGGCCTCAATACTTTTAATCCGGCTGACGATGTGCTGATTGACAAACGGTTTGAAGAGCAGGTTTCCGGTTTTGTTCCGGTAATCGATTCTGCTGCTACCATAGTTTTAAAAAGTTATGAGCCAAATAAGCTGGTCTACAGTTCTTCTTCAAAGAGTGAACAGCTAGCAGTTTTTTCTGAGATTTATTACCAGCCCGGATGGGATGCATTTGTAGATGGTAAGGCTGCCAATCACTTCCGGTGTAATTATATTCTTCGTGGCATGCGGTTGCCGGCAGGTGATCATACCATTGAATTCCGGTTTGAGCCGGTATCTTATTACACAGGAGAAAAAATCGCAATGGCAGGTTCCGGTATTATTTTACTGTTTCTTATCGGGTTGATTGCAAAGGAGTTTATGGACAGGAAAAAGGATATGTATACGAGCTGAAGTTTGCTGTCTTTAGAATTAAGCATTTTGCCGCGGGCATGATTGCCTGAAAATAACAGGTGGCCTCTTTGCATCCTTTCGGCAAAATTGCCGGCACTGATAATTTTCAGTTTGGAAATGCTAATCTGTTTTCTTCCGGCTTCTTTGAATGATATGAATGGCATTACATTTCCGGGCATTACTAATTGGTTAGGAACATGAAATTTACTCCAAAAGACAAAGACTTCATATCAAGGGTTTCCGACAGTTTTGCAATGCAGGCATTTATGGGTTTAATAAATGCGAAGCTTGTAAAAATAGAACCCGGCTATTGCGAAATTCATATTCCTTACGACCAACGGCTCACACAGCAGAACTTGTTTTTTCATGGGGGCATTGTCGGTACGCTGGCAGACAATACAGCAGGTTACGCTGCCTTCTCATTGATGGATAAACGCGCTGCTGTGCTGACTGTTGAATTTAAGTTGAACTTGATTTCGCCTGCGGACGGAGAATTGCTGATCGGAAGAGCATATGTGCTAAAGTATGGCAAGACCCTTAGCGTTTGTCGAACAGATGTCTTTATTGTAAAAGAGGGAATTGTAAAATTATGTGCGGCGGCACAATCAACCATTATAGAAGTTAAACAATTGACCAGAGGTGGTGAAGAGAGGCACCTATCTTCCTAAACAAGTTTGATGATGATGTGATCTCTTAAAATGCAAAGTCCAAAAAAATTCAGTTAGGAAGCCTCCTCAAAATATTTCTTATGCGTTCTGAAAACGGTGCCCTGGAACAATCCGATTAAGAGTTGTTGCTGGTTGATCACCGTAACCTGGTAGATCGCTGTCCGGCCACCTAAGTAAATTTCTTTGGCCTCAATAGTAAACACATCATTTACCTGTCCGGCATTCGGATAGGAGATGGTGACATCGAGTGCAACTGCTATGCGGTTATGTGAATTGCTTGCATAAGCAAAGGCTGTATCAGCAATGCCGAATACGATACCTCCATGCACGGTTCCCACTCCATTTAAAAATTCAGGGCGCACCAACAGGGTCATCAGGCAATAGCCGGATGTCACTTTTTCAATGGTTGGATTCAGCCATCTGCCGTAGGTATCCTGTTCCAGCATTTTATCTACAACCTGCCTGGCAAGTGAAGGGGCATCCACGTTCAATATCTGTCTTTTTTATTTGATTAATGCCTGATCCTGCTGGTCATCAAACCTGTATCAGGTAAGCTTTTCGAGCCCTGCCCGCAGTTTTTTGATGGAGTCTTCAATCTCATTTAGTTTACAGGTACCAACAGAAAGCCGGTACCAGGTTGAATCGTGAGGCGAGCCAAAGGCATAGAAAGGAACGAGGGCTATGCCACATTCATTCAGCAGGTAGGAGGTAATGTCTTCCGTGCTGTTGATTTGTTTCCCGTCTGCTGTTGTTTTTCCCTTCAGGTCGAATTGAACGGTAAGATAGAGTGCGGCCTGTGGGGTTATGGCATCTACCTTAAATCCATCACGCTTTAATTGTTGCATACCTTCATAGATACCCGTAAGCCGAAGATGAATCTGTTCTTTGAAATGCGACATATAGGCATTGATGTCGTCTTTGAGCTTTAGAAAATTAGCCGTCGCCACTTGTTCCGGCTTAGGGGCCCATGCGCCTATGTGCGATGCGATGGATTTCATTTTATCAATCAGGTCTGCCGGTCCGAAAGCCCATCCTACCCGCAATCCGGTGGCAGCAAAAGCTTTTGACATGCCATCCACAAACAGGGTATAATCGCGTAATGCAGGGCGGAGTGAAACAGGATTGTAATGCACCGTGTTGCCAAAGGTTAATGTCCAGTACATCTGATCATACAATAGATACAAAGGTTTCTGAACGGTTCCGCGGCGTTCATTTTCCTCAAGCACCAGGTCACAGATTTCTTCAAGCGCTTCTTTGGTGAATGCAGTACCGGTGGGGTTCTGGGGTGAACAAAGGGCAATAAGGTTGGCTTCCTTGATATGTGGTTTGATTTCAGCCGCAACCGGCATGAAGTTGTTTTCCTGCTTCGCTTCAATCATGATCGGACGCGCGCCGGAGAGATGACAATAGTGATTGTTATTCCAGGATGGAACCGGGAAAATTACGCCATCTCCAGGCTCAATAAGTGTGATATAAGCGGTATAGATGGCCGGCCTGCCGCCGCTGGTGATCAGAATCTCTTCGGGGGTATAATGCATGCCGCCGGATGCTAAAAAATTACTTACTTCTTTCCGTAAATCAAGGATGCCGTTGGCCGGTGGATAGTTGGTTTGTTTTTGCTGGTATGATTTGATGATTTCCTTTTCAAGCTGTCCGGGAATGGCAAATACGGCGGGATCAAAATCACCGATGGTAAAATTGAAAATCTTTTCTCCCTGCCTGATCTTCTCGGCTACTTCAGCTGCGAGTTTGATAATCTCACTCCCTATCAGCGTTTCCGCCATTTCAGAGACAATCAGTTTTCTTTGGGTAGCTGCCTGGGCCATGGGTTGAGTATTAAGTATGAATTAAAGGTACGTTCTTATTCAGTTTGCAGCGATGTGATTATGTCAGCCCTTTTCAGCCATCGATACTGTCTTCTTGTTCTTTGTATCGCATAATCATATCAAGCACATCGGGCACTACGTCGGAACAGATAGTGATGAATGCGCCTTTTTTTCCCTCCCGTATTACATAATCTATAGCTTCCGGTTCACTTGGAATAATGGTGGTTTTTCGATTGCCACCAACATCCTCTATGCCCTTCATCATCAAAGCTATGATTTCTTCGGATGAACGGCCCCTGAGGTTTTTATCCTGCCGGATTACGATCTCGTCAAAAGTTCTGGCTGCTACACGACCCAGTTCAACAATGTCTTCATCGCGGCGGTCGCCCACACCGGCAATTACGCCAACTTTGGGAGAACCGTCAATTTTTTCTACAAATTTTGATAACTGCTCCAGGCCGGCATAGTTATGTGCATAGTCAACCAGTACCTGGAAATTCCTGAACTGGAACAGGTTCATGCGGCCCGGCGTGGTTGCGGGCGACGGGACAAAGTTTTCCAGTGCGGCCTTGATATCTTCAATCTTAAATCCGCGCAGGTGGCAGGCAAGCACGGCCGGCAATATATTCTGAACATTAAAAGTAGCCTTGCCGCCAAATGTCAGTGGAATACTGGTGATTTTGTCAACCCGAATTTTCCAGCCGCCTTTGCAGATCGTTACAAAACCGTTTTCGGCCACTGCAGCAAGGCCTCCACCGGCCAGGTGCTCAACGATGCGCGGATTCTTTTCATCCATGCTGAAGAAGGCGACCTTACACTCCAGCGCACTGCGCATCTTATAAACTAGGTCATCGTCTGCATTCAGGATGGCATAGCCATCAGGCCACACACTTTCCGGTACCACACCTTTTACACGCGAAAGCTGTTCGATCGTGTCGATACCCATCAGCCCGAGATGGTCCGGCTGCACGTTTGTCACAATGCCGATATCACAATGGTCAAACCCAAGTCCGGCACGGAGGATACCGCCACGCGCAGTTTCCAAAACTGCAAATTCAACGGTAGGGTCTTTCAAAACAAACTGTGCCGAAACAGGGCCGGTGCAATCACCACGCATCATCATCTGGTTCTGAATATAAATTCCATCGGTAGTGGTAAAGCCTACTTTGTAACCTACCTGCTTCACAATATGTGCGATAAGCCGGGTGGTGGTGGTTTTGCCATTGGTGCCGGTAATCGCAATGATGGGAATACGCGCAGAACTTCCTACCGGGTAGAGCATATTAATGACCGGTTCGGCTACATTACGCGGAAGACCGTCAGTAGGAGCCAGGTGCATTCTGAAACCGGGAGCAGCATTCACTTCCAGTATTGCACCGCCTACTTCATTAATAGGCTGGCTCAGGTCCGGTGTCATAATATCAATACCGCAAATATCAAGTCCGATGATACGGGCAATACGCTCACACATAAATACATTATCCGGGTGAACGAGATCGCTGATATCAGTTGCTGTTCCACCGGTGGAAAGGTTGGCGGTCGGCTTCAGCCATAGTTCTTCGCCGGCCGGCAAAACCGTATCAAGGCTCAGGTTTTTTTCCTGCAGTATGCCCAAAGTGAAATCGTCGATCTTGATAGCCGTAAGTACTTTCTCATGGCCATATCCGCGGCGCGGATCGTTGTTTACCTGGTCAATTAATTCACGGATAGTGGATTTGCCGTTACCATAAACCGAAGCAGGTGTTCTTTTAGCTGCGGCAACAAACTTATAGTTGATGACCAGGATCCGGTGATCATATCCCACAATATATTTTTCAATGATCACGGCACGGCCATATTTCTTGGCAGCGGCCAGGCCCTTTAATGCATCTTCCCAATTGCGCAGGTTGGTGGTGGCTCCTTTGCCATGGTTTCCATTGACCGGTTTGGTAACAATGGGGTAACCAATTTTTTTGATGGCCTCGCGAAGGTCTTCTTCATCATAACCGATCACTCCTTTTGGTACCGGTATTTCCGCTTTTTCAAGGAGGTTTTTGGTTTCTTCTTTGTCGCAGGCAATTTCTACTGCAATGCTGCTCGTGGTGCTGGCCACGGTTGCCTGTACACGCTTTTGATTCACACCATAGCCGAGTTGCACCAGCGAGTGCCTGTTAAGACGGATGTAAGGTATGCCCCGACCGATAGCTTCTTCTACAATGGAACCGGTGCTTGGTCCAAGCCGGTATTCTTCCCGTATCTCACGCAGGTTTTGAATGTCTTGTGAAAGATCATACTCCTTTCCGTCAACCAGGGCCTGTGCAATGCGTACCGTTGCTTTTGCAGTATAGATGCCTGCTTCTGCTTCCATGTAGGTGAACACTACATTGTACACACCCTTTTCGCTTGTTTCGCGGGTGCGTCCAAATCCCACATCCATTCCTGCAAGTGTTTGTAATTCCAGAGCCATGTGCTCAATCACATGGCCCATCCAGGTTCCCTCTTCCACGCGGTGCAGGAAGCCACCCGGTTTGCCTTCTGAACAATGATGTTCATAAAGGCTTGGAAAAAGTTTGGTAAGCCGTTCTTTAAATCCCGGGATTTTGTTGGTTGGATAGTCTTCCAGCTCCTGCAAATCGAGCTTCATGACAATGAGTTTGTGTCTGCGTATCGACCAGTAGTTGGGGCCGTTCATTACACGAATGTTAATGATCTCCATTGTTATAACCGAGGTTTGTTTGGCAACTTATCAATCACTCCTGCTTTTAGGAGGTGTTTTAAAGTTGAAAATCAGTAAAATTTCCAACAGTGCATAATCGCACATTTTATTGAAATTTTTATGCATTGGAAAAAGTTTTATAACGGGTTGACGGCAGCCGGCCGGTTGTACGCTAAGCTTCATAGCGGTTAACTCCTATGTGGAAATCATTTTTTAGCCTGAAAGACTATGTAATGAAGTTCAGTTATTTTTGCGTCAACCATCAAACAAATTCATGAGCCATCCAAAAGGTAAGCTGATTGCCATAGGCGGAGCGGAGGATAAAGGAACAGACCTGGAATTGGGAGTCATTCACCGAAGCAATCTTAATTTTTTCGAACTCGGTATCTTGAAACGGATTGCGGCAGAATCAGGAGGCACTGATTCTCGCATAGAAGTGATTACTACCGCATCCTCTTCCCCCAAAGAAGTAGGAGGTAACTATAAAAATGCATTCGAGAAAATCGGTTACAGCAATGTTGGGCATATTTCCATACGGAACAGGGATGAAGCCACCGACACGGATTTTATACAACGGGTAAAGAAGGCGAATGTAGTTATGTTCTCCGGCGGCAATCAGTACAGGCTGACATCCACTTTCGGAGGTACTGAAATATTGCAGATTCTGCACGACCGATATCTGAAGGATGAATTTGTGGTAGCCGGCACGAGTGCCGGTGCCATGGGGATGTCTAATACGATGATCTATGAAGGGAACAGCGGCCGCTCACACCTGAAAGGAGAAGTGAAGATTACCACCGGCCTTGGATTTAATAAGGATGTAATCTTTGATTCCCATTTTGATAAAAGAGGACGCTTTGCCCGACTTGTTCAGGCTATTGGGGCAAATCCTTCCTGCCTCGGGATCGGACTTGGTGAAGACACCGGTGTGATTATTACAGAAGGAACTAATATGGAAATCATCGGCTCCGGTATGGTCACCATCATTGATGGCCACCATATCCGCCATTCCAATATCGCGGATATTCCGGAAGGAAATCCGATTTCCATTGAAAATCTCATAGTCCACTTTCTGACTTCCGGTGATCGTTTCAATATTCACCACCGGAAAGTGGAAGCCAAGCAGGTAGAAGCAAAGGTGGAAGATTAAACTACAAAATGAAGCCTTGGGTTAATCCGGTTGACCAATCAGTAGACCAGGAGTTTTTGAACCGGAGCCGCATCGTCCTGAAATTTCAAGAAATAGGTTCCGCCGGTAAGCCGGCTGATGTTCAGCTCAAAAGTAGTATCCCCCTCAACAAGTTCTATTGCTTGTTGCAATACGATTTTTCCGGACAGATCTGTTACGAACAAAGTGGTTTGCCTGTTTTCAGTACTGTGGTATTGGATTGAAACATGATCCTGTGCAGGATTTGGGAAAAGTTGTATCGTGCCCTTATTTTCTATGGCCTGCTCCTGTAGTTTGTTCATGCCATCCATATTTTCAAGGGTCAGGCTGTAACAGTCCGTAGAATATCCAGCACCGGGACTCAAGACACTGATGTAGAACGTTCCGTTGATTCCATCGTTCATCATAATAACTTCATCCAGCAACCCGGCGTGATGTGATTTTCGAATAGGGTGGAACGAGGCATCATATAACACCAGGTCGCAATTTTGGGAGAGATTTTCCAGTTTTATTTTTAGTGGGAAACCGGCAATTTTAAAGAACCGGTAGAAATCTTTATCACCCTGGTAATTCATGAGTGCATCAATAGATGTACTTGAAATAATGGTATCAAGATAGGATGCTTTGCTGAAATCATTGTTTGGTTCAAAAATGTCAAGACACTGAAAATCAATCTTTACAAACAATCCATCTGAAGAAGGAATAGAAGTATTTGAAGGTGTATAATTATTGAGTGTTCCAAGTCCGGCACTATAACTGGAAACTCCGAAGATGAGGTGCCGGTTGTCGAATATATCAAATGCCGGCCCGTAGCCATCCTCATAATTTTCATCTTTGATGCCGCCATAATAAGTAGACCAGATCAGGCGACCATCTTCGGCAAAAACTGCAAGAAAGCCATCTCTGCCACCTGCACGTTTTGGTTGTAAGGCATCTTTCGTACTTAAAAGGCTATCGCTCAAAGTGGTGCCCCCAATTACTATCAAACCATTTGTAAGCCATTTAATGGCTGATCCCATCTCATCATCTTCCCCACCAAAATAGGTGGCCCAAAGCAATTTCCCGGTGCTATCGAATTTTGCCAGGTAGGCATCTTCATAAACCGTATCTGTTGCCGGGCCGGAGCCATTCAACTGGGTCTGATGCGCACCGGCGGTAGCAATATTCAATCCGCTGCCGGTTGGTCCTGTCACATAAGAGTTTCCGTCTCCATCTGGAACAATTTCACGGCCTCGCTCGGTTTTCAAGCCGCCAAAGTAGGTGCTCCATTTTTTAACTCCCGTTTTACTGTACTTCGAGATAAATGCATCACTATTACCGCCTACCACACTTTGATGCACATCACCTAAAGCAATGCCATCCGCACTGGGCGTGGTGCCGGTAACCATCAGGTTACCGAAATGATCCAGGTGAATGTCATGCGCGCGATCCTGGTCAGAACCACCCAGATATGTTGAAAATTTAATGATACCTCCCGGCGAAAACGCTGCGATAAAAGCATCGCCGGCTCCGGCATAAAAGGGCTGATCCGCTCCGGGTGTGATAATGCTTTCCGAGCTCTCCGTGTAGCCTCCCACATAAACACCGGTTTGATCCGCAACACATGAAAAAACCTGGTCTTTCCCTGCGCCTCCATAATAAGTGCTCCACGACAGGAGCCCGTCGGTATTGAACTTTGCAAGAAATCCGTCTATTAGCCCACCATAGTTTTTCTGATGTGCGCCATCTGTAACAAAGCCGGCAGGGCTGTTTGTTTGCCCGCAAACATACAACCCGCCAAATCCATCCTGGCACATACCAAATGCGAAATCGCCATCACTCCCCCCAAAATAAGTACTCCATAATACCGCCCCATCCTGGTCGAATTTGGTTAGGAAACAATCGGAGGGACCAATTTTTACTGTCTGGTAGGCTCCGGTAGTAACCATTCCCATTGGAGAATAGGTTTGCCCGCAGGCATAAATAGCACCGGCGCCATCGGTTTCAATTACCTCCACAAATTCATTCTTGACTCCTCCCAAATACCGGCTCCAGGTAATTTCCGGATCAATGGTGAGCACGCGCTGCCGCTTATCCTTTACCGGAACGAAAGAAACGATGTTCCCGTTGGTCTGAAAAGGAACATGGAAAGAATCAGGCGCTGAAAGAAAATAGGATAGTGGTTTTGACTCTCTGATAAATCCCGTTTGCAAAAGCGGCGAAATCAATTCGTTCTGCTCATTAATATACGGGTTGCAGGATCCGGCATAAGACAGTTGTATCAGCGCCTCATTGCCATTTGCATGAACAATGAAATCATATTTCAGCCGTGCATTCAAATCTCCGGTTTGCGGAATTGTATAAAATATCAAATCAATACCGGGATAGACATTTTCATACTTTACGCGCTGGTAGCAATGAACATTGTAGAAACTGCCATGCGAATAGTAAAAGTTTCTGGTATCAGATGCAACACCACTGCCGGAAACTTTGACCTGTGCAGATGCATTCAGTATTTTAATGTCGGTGCGTTCAAATTTCAACAGCCTGTTTGCTGTGGTAGGGTCATCCGCAAAATCACTATTTACCTTTGATGTCGATGTTGAAAATTCGGGCAGGCATAACTGGTATGAAAAAAAATCGCGTCCCAAAGCAAGTGTAAATCCATCCTGCTCGAACAAATACAGGATGTCATCCCGCCTGTTGCCATCCTGATCTACAACCTGCCCTTTGTTTTCGAGAAAGCCCGCCGATTGTGCCAGCCCTTCCATGAAACTGCAAAGCAAAATCGTGGCGAAAACAGATACCACCGGCACTTGTCGCAGGAATGTAAAGGTCGGTTTCAAAGCAAAAGATATACGCAAAAGGTCTAGTTGGTGATTTTTATTCAGGCACCTGCAAGAGGTTCAAAATACATTGACACAGACTGTAAATTTGATGCCAATATCCGACATTTCAAAAACAAGGCCGGAAATGCATCGTGATACCTACCTGATCTGCGTTGCAATATTCACTGTAAAAGGGTTAAGATTTGTTCCTGTCACAATGGTTGCTTATAGATTGCTACCACCGGATCCTCATTGCTTTTTCGATAGCCCCGATACATCCCATCGGAATTAAAGGGTAACTCAATATTGCAAAAACGGTCTATACTTATCAGTCCCCCTTCGGCCCCCATGTGCACCAGTTTTTGTTGCACCAGATATTCGCAGGCTTCTTTCAGCAGCATACCTTTATATTCCATGAGCGCGGAAATATCATGAGCTACCACTGCACGGATAAAATACTCACCATGACCGGTGCAGGATACCGCACAGGTTTTATTGTTAGCATAAGTTCCGGCACCAATCAGCGGACTGTCACCCACGCGCCCAAATCTTTTATTGGTGATTCCGCCGGTGGAGGTAGCAGCAGCGAGGTTCCCATCCTTGTCGAGCGCCACCGCACCTACCGTTCCGAATTTCTTCTCGCTGCCATGATCCAGTTTCATCACATTTTTTGCAAGGGCATGCTGCCATTGATCGTACCGTTCCTGGTTAAAGAAATAGGAATCCTCTTCAAACGAAAGATTTCTTTCACGGGCAAATTCTTCCGCACCTGCACCACATAAGAAAACATGTGTACCTTCAGTCATAATCTCTTTGGCAAGTGATACCGGGTTCCGGATATGCCTCACTGCGGATACCGCACCTGCAGTAAGGTCAAGACCGTTCATAATCGATGCATCCATTTCATGTTCGCCGGCATGATTAAAAACGGCTCCTTTTCCTGCATTGAAATACGGAAAATCTTCCAGGCACCTGACGGCTTGTTCGACGGCATCAACAGCCGTGCCACCCTTTTCCAGTACCAGGTAACCTGCATGAATAGCTTCCAGCAGCCCTGTTTTATAGATCGCTTCTTTTTCAGGCGTCATCTCCTGCTGCAGTATCGTGCCGGCGCCTCCATGCACCGCAATTCCGAATTTCTTTGGCATAAGTTAAGTTCTGTGCAAAAATAGTGAAACGGTGGTTGGGTTAGGTAGGTGTGATGGTTGGGGGGTAAATGTTTAAATGGTTGAATGGTTGAATGGTAGAATGGTTAAATTGTTAAATTGTTTATGATTCGGGTGGCTTGCAGGAAAATCGAAAAAAATCAGTTAATCATAAAAGAGGTAAGGTAAAGATCTGACAGGATAGGGTTGCGTATTACATACCGATGTTTTGGTAATCTGCAGCCTGACATGGGGAATAAATACAATTAAGATGATAGGCAAATTCAAAAAGAGATGTGCTGTTATCTCGCTTACAAATTTGGCTATTTGTTTCCTGTTATGTTATGAACAAATAATTTTATGAACTACATCTCAAAATTCAGTACAAAGGTGACGAAATGAATCAAAAGCCGCCCTAACTTTTTCATTAGACATTTTCTCATTACCAACGAAGCAAGTCAACCATTGAATCATTCAACCATTTAACCAACATTCTGGTCTCAATCCACCACCAACATCTCATAAGCAACCTGGTTAGTGCCACTGATGCGTACGAGGTAATTCCCATGAGCCAGTTTGCCGGTATCGAATAGTATTTTGATTGCTTTACCGGAAACCTGTATAGGTGCGCTGACTGTTCTTCCAAAAAGATCGGTAACGCTTACTGTAATATCATCGGGTTGGGCACTGCTTATGAAAAAGGTAGTGAGGTTGTGAGCAGGGTTAGGATAGATATGAATGCTGAAGGGAGTTGCATGTTCAGGTAAAAATCCTGTTGCACTGTAATTATACGGTTCTGATGAAATGCTGCAATCAAAGCTGTTCTTTATGCTGACCGTATAACTACCGGAAAGTACCGGAACAAAATAGTTGGAGGTGGCGCCTGGAATTATGGTGCCATTCAGAAACCATTGATAGGAAATGGCAGTACTTGAAAACAAGGTGTCATTCGATTGTGTGATCACAGGAACAGGCTCATTGCTGAATGAAACATTTATCGGAATGAGCATACAATCCTTGTAATCAGGGCAAACTTCGGTAGCGCCGCATGCGGTATAGCTGCCGGATGTTGTTACATAATAGGTGCTGTTGCTGGCACCGGAAACAGGATTAAAATTATCAAACCATTGTACATTAACCACATAGGGTTGTCCCATTTCCAGTATCATCGTATCGCCCGGACACAGTGTATACGATTGCGTGTTCGGATCGAATATGCCGAGGTCGCCACTTTGAATCACATATGGCAACAGGAATACCCAGCCGTCTACTAAAACGGAAGCGGAATTTTCAGTACAACCTTCCAGTGTGGCTGCTACCTTGAATTGTTTCAGAATATCATTCTGGGTTACAACAAGGTATTGATTCGTTGCTCCGGCTATCATATTGTTATTCTTATACCATTGATAGGCTTCATATTCCTGGGTCCATAGCGTATCAGTCGCATTGGGGCAAAGGATTGGTTGCACCGGAATGATCGAGGGTGTAAACGTGCATTGTGCAAGTGCAGTTGACCATTCCATTAGCATAATCAGACAGGGCAAAGCAGAAAACCGTAGCATGTTAAAGTAGTTTAATTGGTGTCAAATAATTTTAATGAAATGCTGTTATGGTCCGGGCGATTGGCCATTTGTCCCGAACAGGGTAATTTCTATTGTTAATGATAATTATTGGCAGCAATATGCTGCTTGGTAAAGTTAAAACATCATAACATGCGGGAATATCCTATCAGGGTTTCACCCACGACGAAGTACGTGTTATATATCTGAATAGTCCCTGCTCCTGCGTCCTTCGTCCCTTGTCTTACATCCGGTGACAGCCGCATGCTACTATCCTAACCACTTTTATATAACTTCATCCCCTGTTTCCTCATTAAGGAACTATTCACAAAAATGCTCATAAGCAACATCACCATAATATGAAAATCGCATTATTTACAAATGAATTCCCTCCGAACATCTATGGAGGCGCAGGCGTACATATTGATTTCTTAAGTAAAGAGCTCGCCAAACTGGCTAAGGTGGAAGTGCGATGTTTCGGAGATCAGTCTTCCAATGAACCCGGTATGCATGTACAAGGGGTACAACCCTCCTTAAGCATGCTGGCCGATGCCGCCAATCCGCAATTGAAGATGTTTCAGAACCTGAGCCGCAACGTGGAACTGTCGCAGGCTACCATGGAGGCCGACGTAGTGCACTGCCATACCTGGTACACCCATTTGGCAGGAATCTTCACAAGAGAATTATTGCAGATCCCTTTATTCTTAACCACGCATAGCCTGGAAACACATCGTCCATGGAAGGTGGAACAACTGGGCAATGGTTACTTCCTTTCCCGTTGGATTGAGCAACAGGCCTACCGCACAGCTGATGGCATTATTGCCGTTAGCGAGCAGATGCGTACCGATGTGGTGGAAGCCTATGGGGTAGACCCTGCCAGGGTTACCGTGATTCACAATGGCATTGACCCTGAATTTTACCAGCCCACTTTCGATCCTGAGCTGGTGCGCAGTTATGGCATTGACCCTGATGTTCCCTTTGTTTTATTTGTAGGCCGCATTACCCGGCAGAAAGGAATCTCACAACTGATAGCAGCCGCAAAACATTTTAATAAGGGTGCGCAGGTGGTACTATGTGCAGGAGCACCGGATACAAAAGAGATTGCAGAAGAAACGGAGGCACTGATGGCTGAATTGAAATCTGTGCGGGAAGGCGTGATCCTGATCTCTGAAATGTTGCCACGCGAAAAGGTGAAGGTACTGTACAGCCATGCCAGGGTTTTTGCCTGTCCTTCCCTTTATGAACCTTTTGGCATCATCAACCTCGAAGCAATGGCCTGTGAGACTCCGGTGGTAGGCAGCCACGTAGGCGGCATACCCGAGATTATTGTAGAAGGGGAAACAGGCTATCTTGTGCCCTTAAAAAGTGTATCCCGCACCGACTTCCATCCAGCTAATCCGGATGCTTTTCAGAGAAGTTTTGCAACCAGGGTCAACCGCCTGCTCGACGATGCTGCATTAGCCGAAAGCATGGGCAAAAAAGGCAGGAAAAGGGTGCTGGAAAAATTCAGTTGGGAGTCTATTGCGAAAACTACGTATGATTATTATGCAGAAGTGAAGTCACGTTTTCGGGCTGAGCATGCATGAGGTTTCGCGTTGTTGCCCTATTGCTTTCAACTCGCAAGACTTTAATCAATTTAGCCCGTAATAAAACGAAGCCTGAAACGAAAGTCTATGCATCTCTGCTAAATAAGTAAGTAACCACAATGGCATCATTATATTCATGACCCGCTTATCAGAACTGGAAATCTACCACGAGCCCATTGTATTGATTACTATTTTACATTTTTGTGCCTGGCAGAAATAAAAGGACTTTGTTTAGCAATTATCAATCCTTCAAATGAAACATCTGAAAGTCATCTTTTTTATTATGGTCGTGCACAGTGCATCAGCCCAGGTCACTTTTGAAAAATGGCTCGGCGGCATAGAGTCGGATGATGCGAAGGGCGTGGTGCAGTTGCCTGACAGTGGTTTCGCTATGCTTGGCCGCTCCTGGAGTTTCAGCAATGGCGGTTCCGATATCCTCCTCATCCGCACCGATAAATATGGCGATACGCTGTGGACGAAACACTATGGCGGCACCGGCAATGAGTTTACCAATGGCGCTATTAAAATAACTTCCGATGGTGGTTTTGTGTTTGCCGGAAATACCAGTTCGTTTGGTCCGGGTACCCCTGCGGGCTTCAACTGGTACCTGGTGAAAACCGATGCTGATGGAGCGCTACAGTGGAGCAAGACATGGGGTTCCACCGGAAATGATGAATTGAAGCATGTAATACAAACTACCGATGGTAACTATTTACTGACCGGTGCATGGATTGTGGCAGGATTCACCAATGGCGTGATTCTGAAAATTGATGAAGCAGGAAACACACTTTGGGGAGACACCCTGCCATCGTTCGGATCAAGCCATTTTATGTATGCCTGCGAAAATGCACAGCAGGAGTATGTGGTGGCAGGTTATTCTTTTGTGGAGACAATTAATGCCGTTACGCGGAAGTATGATGCAGGCGGCACGATGCTGATCAGCAAAATGTATGAAGCCCCAACGGCAGAAGCTGCTATTACCATAGAAACGGTTCCCGCAGGTGGTTATATCTGTTCTGCTACGTGGGGAGAATCCTTTTCGTTTGATCCCTGGATTTTAAGACTTGATGAAAACCTGGATACGGTGTTTACGAAGATCATGGATTTCAGCTATAACATAGCCGGTAATTCGGCTAAGGAATACTCAGTATATCCATCCGGCAGCGGTTTTTTCATCTGTGGTTCGATTGCGAATAAACTGATGCTCCGAAAGACCGATGAAAACCTGAATACCATTTGGGAGGAATTGTATGGCGACGTAAGTGGCGAAGCCGGTTATGAAGGCATACCCACCAATGATGGCGGATACATTGCTGTCGGGTTGACGTATAGCTATGGCGCCGGTGCGGCAGATGTTTATTACATTAAAACGGATGCAAACGGCATGCAGCAGATTCCTGTTGGAATTGATGTGCCACAAAATAGTTGGATTGACATATATCCAAATCCTTCATCCGGCTATTTCCTGGTAAGACTAATAGCAATTAAAGAGGAGGTAAAGGCTAAAATTATTGATATCAATGGCCTTGTTATAAAAAGCTTCATTATCAAGGAGGGAACATGCCATATTGATCTCACTGCTTTTCCAAAGGGTATATATTTCTTAATTGCAGAATTGCCGGGAGGTAGGATACCGTTGAAGCTGGTGGTTGGAGCGTAGGTGATCATATTTGTGAAGTCGCCGGATGATTATACCAGCCAGTTCATTTTCCTTCAGTAACAGCACGCATTCCAGGCCGGTTTCACTCTTGTTGGTTTTCCAATGCCTTCAAACCTGCTTTAGCATTTTCATATTCGGGATATAACTGTAGTGTTTTTTCCCAGCACTTTTTTGCTTTCTTAAATTGCCCGGTAGTAAAGTAAGCACCTCCCAGGTTATACCATCCATTGGTATTATTTGGATTGTAACGCACCGCTTTTTCAAGATCGGCGATACATGCTTCCAGTTCTTTACTGCGCGCTTTTTCCATACCGGTTTTATAATAGGCTTCACCAAGATATCTGTCGTAACCAATAAGTTTTTTGTTGCCCGGACTCACTTTGCGTGCCGTTTCCCATACTGCTTCTGCAGCCTGTACACTGTCGAGCCTGCTGTAAGCAACGCCCATATTAAGCAAGGTGGAGATGTATAGCGGTTTGATGGTGTCAGCGATTTTTAAGTATTGCAAAGATGCGGTGGCATACCTTCTCTTGATAGAATCGTCTGTAGCCTGGTCACATAGCTTAATCAACGCTACTCCGGCATAAACATTTGCACGCGCGCTTCGGGATGAAGTCCTGACATCTTCCAAAAACAATGTTTCATTTGAGTGCCAGGCATTATTGCGATCCAACGTTTTCCAACCGCACAAGAGCATGACAGGCAGAATAACAACAGTTACTCCCATTAATTTCAATCCTTCACTTCCTTTCAGCCGGTGCAGCAACTTGCCCACCACAGCAGTTAGAGCAATGGCAAATGGAGCTGATGCCTGGAATAAAAACCGTTCTGCCATCGGTGCCCCGATATTGATGAAAAGATTGGAAACCAGTAGCAGTCCTGGCAGATAGAAAAGAATGCACCAGCCGGCCAGATCCTTTTTTCTGAAACCGGTAAATACAATTGCAAGCAGCAGCAGGTGAATGGCTATGGAGATCCATACGATGGGAGTACTGAAGTCAACATAAGGAACCTGCTTGTAGGAATAATCATACGTCAATAGATGTGGCCAAAACAACAATTGGAGATATCTTAACAGCACCATCAGTATCGTAGCGTATTTTTCCGCGGGGCTGGCAAGGAGATACGGATTGTCCATCACTTCTTTCACTTCATTGGGATTGGGATCCAGCACGGCATTCCGCAGTAGCAGGTAACCGGATATCACCATCCAGAAGGGAAGGCTTGCAGCAATATTGCTGCTGAGCTTTTTGGGAGTGAAGAAATAAATCGTAGCCGGAATGATTACGGCAAAGATGATTCCGTTTTCTTTGGAAAGCAGTGCCAGTGAAAAGCATAGCAGCGACAGCAGCATGTACTGTGCTTTCTTTTTTTCAAGACAATATTGCAACAGGAAAAATAACGTGAGCAGCAGGAACAGGAGGGAGAAGAGTTCATCCCTGCTTTTGATGTTAGCCACCACTTCAGTATGAACAGGATGTATGGTAAACAAAAGGGTTGCGGCAAATGCGGCCAACGGTTGGTCTTTAAACACGAATTTTCTAAGCAGCAATAAAAATATGATGCACGTTAGCAGGTAATAAATAATATTGAAAAAATGAAATACAAATGGATTGGTTCCTGCCATTTCATATTCAATAGCAAATGCCACCAGTGAAAGTGGACGATAACGCCCACCGCTCAGGTTTTCATTGTTGCCGATAGCACCGTAAAAACTGTCGTGCGTTAAGATATCGGGAATGCCGCTGATTCCTTTCAGCGTAAATTTATTTTCCAAAATCACCATCCCGTCATCCAGTGCAAACTGGTTCGTAAGGGTGTTGCCATAAAACAGCGTCACCAATAGGGTGAGGACGATCAGCTGAAAATTTCTGTCATGCAGAAAATGTGTCTTGGTTGTTTGCAACAAGATGAATCATTTTATGGTGGTCAGAAAAGATAATTCGTTTGTTTGCAGGGTGTTTATTGACTCCGCTTCATGAATTAACCGGCAACCTGTTACGGAGCGCACGGCCAATGTAAAAGTTGAGAAAATTTCATCCGATATCCGGGAAATCTTCAGGATGTGATTCCCGCATCATAGAATACACGATGCCAAAAATATCTTCCGGGTTGGGTTTGCAGAAATAGTCACCATCGGTTGCATAAGCAGGCCGGTTAGCTTGTGCCGTGATGGTTACCGGTTTTGCATCGAGGTAGCGGTATCCGTTCTGCACTTCAAGCACCTGTTGCATCATATAGGCACTTGCTCCGCCCGGCACATCTTCATCAAGAAACACCACCCTGTTGGTTTTTTTAATTGACTCAACTATAGAATGATGAATGTCGAAGGGAAGCAGGCTTTGCACATCAATCAGTTCAACCGAGATTCCAAATTCATGCAGTTTTTCGATGGCCTCCATGGCTATCCTGCAGGAAGATCCGTACGTTACCAGCGTTACATCCACACCCGGATGGAGCACTTCCGGAATTCCTAATGGAAGCGTAAATGTTCCGATGTTATCAGGTAATTTTTCTTTCAGCCTGTATCCGTTCAGGCATTCAATAATCAAGGCCGGATCGTCAGACAGTAGCATGGTATTGTAGAAGCCTGCAGCCTGTACCATGTTTCTGGGCACCAGTAAATAGATGCCGCGGATGGCATTAATGATCATCCCGATTGGTGAACCCGAATGCCAGACCCCTTCGAGACGATGTCCGCGGGTACGAATGATGAGGGGAGCTTTTTGTCCGCCACGCGTTCTCCACAACAATGTAGCCAGGTCATCGCTCATTGGCTGTAATCCATACAACAGGTAATCAAGATATTGAATTTCAGCGATGGGACGCAGTCCGCGCATGGCCATCCCGATTCCCTGTCCAATGATAGTAGCTTCGCGTATGCCGACATCAAATACACGTTCCACGCCATACTTGGCTTGTAAACCGGAAAAGCCCTGGTTCACATCACCGATCATACCAAGATCTTCTCCAAAAGCAAAGAGCCTCGGCTCACGTGCCAATGCAGCATCGAAACAATGATTGAGTATTTCAAAGCCATTTATCACAGGGGAATGTTCATTGTAAACCGGTTTCACTTCAGGGACCAACAGAGCAGATTGAGCGGATTGACTGTGCAGGTGCGAGGTATATAACACACGTTGCGTTTTCTCATACTCATTTTTCCAGGAAACAAGCTTTTCCCGCAAAGGGTTATTTTCTTTACTAAGCAGCAGCAGGGTATTCTTGGCGGCTACCAGCACATCCTTTTTTATCGGGTCAACCGTTGTTGTGAGGTGGTTCTTAATGTCAGTTATTTCAACACCGTTTTCGGCGGAAACTTCTGCAATTTCGTCGAGCAGGGCAGAAAGAGATGCAATGGATTGTTTAATTGGATTGTTGAAGTCGTCCCATGCCGCTTTGCGTTCGCTCTTTACAAATTCGCGTGCTTCACTTTCAATAGCATCACATTCTTCAGCAGAGATGATGGCATATTTGATAATCCACTCCCGCATTTTTTTGTTGCAGTCATATTCATGCTCCCATGCAAGCCGCTCTTTGTCTTTATATCTTTCATGTGAACCGGACGTAGAATGGCCTTGTGGCTGTGTAAGTTCCTTAACGTGGAATAGCGCCGGTATGTGTGTGTCTCTTACTTTGGCAATTCCTTTTTCATATGTTTCAATCAGCGATACATAATCCCAGCCATTCACCACATAGATATCAATACCATTCCCGTTTTCATCGGTCATAAATCCGGAGGTGATTTCAGAGATGCTTTGCTTGGTGGTTTGATAGCTGATGGGAACTGAAATCCCGTAGCCATCGTCCCAAACGGATATGGCCAGTGGTACCTTTAAAACCCCTGCCGCATTCAGGGTTTCCCAGAAATGTCCTTCAGAAGTACTGGCATCCCCTATGGTAGCGAAGACCACTTCATTGCCCTTATCAGAAAAATCTTTAAGATGGTGCAAGGCCGGCACTTCCCGGTACTTTTTGGAAGCAAGTGCCAGTCCCAGGGCTCTTGGCATTTGCGAAGCAGTTGGTGAAGCATCGGCTGCCGAAACCTTCATTCCGGTAAGGTGTTTGAACTGGCCATGTTCATCGAGCATACGGGTATTGTAATGTCCGTTCATCTGTCTTCCGCCTGACATGGGATCGTTATCCAGGTTGGTATCAGCATATAGCTGTGAGAAAAATTGCCGGACGGTGCACATGCCGGTAGCGAATGCCAGTGTTTGATCACGATAGTAGCCGGAACGGAT
>CAZGBP010000004.1:0-69340 GCA_964524035.1 uncultured Bifidobacteriaceae bacterium | reverse complement strand
GTCTTGGCGCTAAAAAAGCAAGGCGCTAAGGTAAACGCTACAGCATTAAGTGCAATTTGTCATACACCCCTTGATAAAGTAATCTTATTTTTACTGCGCAATTTTTAACGAATGATCATTTCTTATAACTGGATTAAAGAGTATTTCGATTTTGATATTTCACCCGACGATGTTGCCGAACGGCTCACACATACCGGCCTGGAGGTAGAATCAGTCCATGCGTTTGAATCTGTTAAAGGAGGATTGGCCGGACTTACCGTCGGACTTGTAAAATCAGTGGAAAAGCATCCTGATGCCGATAAACTTTCTGTTACTAAAGTCAGTGTTGGAAAGGATGAAGATTTACAAATTGTGTGCGGGGCAACCAATGTGCAGGCAGGACAAAAAGTGGTGGTGGCCCAGCATGGTGACCTGCTTTATCCATTTTCCGGTGAACCTTTCAAAATAAAAAAGACGAAGATCAGGGGCGTTGCCTCTGAAGGGATGATTTGCGCGGAAGATGAAATAGGATGGAGCAATAATCATGATGGAATCATGGTGCTTGATTCAAATGCACCCGTAGGCATTCCGGTGCGGGAGTATTTAAAAGTGATGACGGACTATGTAATTGAAATCGGACTTACACCCAATCGTGGTGATGCCATGTCGCATATTGGTGCAGCGCGTGACCTGGTGTCGGCTTTATCCGTTCTTCATGGAAGAAATATTCCGCTTCGAATTCCTTCTGTTGACCATTTTGCTGTTGCTGCTCATACGCACCCCGTAGAAATTACTGTAGAAAGCACAGAAGGCTGCAGCAGGTTTTCAGGTTGCACGATAACCGGTATTGAAGTAAAGGAATCTCCGGAATGGTTAAAGAGCAAGCTGCGTGTCATCGGACTTCGCCCTATTAACAACATTGTAGATATTGCCAATTTCGTAATGCATGAATGTGGCCAGCCATTGCATACTTATGATTTATCGGCTGTAGAAGGGAGAAATATTGTGGTGAAAACTCTGCCGAACGATACTCCGTTTACCACGCTCGACGACAAACAAATCAAACTCAGGGACACCGACCTGATGGTATGCTGCCGGGATGAAACAAGCGGAGAGCCCATACCAATGTGTATTGCCGGTGTCTATGGCGGACTTTATTCCGGTGTAAACGCAACTACTACCGACATCTATTTGGAGGCTGCCTGCTGGAATCCAAAATGGATACGCAAAACTGCTTCCTATCATAACCTTCGTACGGATGCTGCCATGCGGTTTGAAAAAGCAGTGGATCCTAACGGGAATATCTATGCACTGAAAAGAGCAGCCATGCTGATCGTTGAACTTGCAGGTGGAACCATAAGTTCTGAAATCACAGATGTGTATCCATTACCGGTAAAACCCCGTCAGATCAGGCTGACCTGGGAGAAACTGAATCGTATTGCCGGCGTAAATATTCCACCGCAAACGGCAAAAGCCATCCTGCAATCACTTTCATTTGAGATCCTTTCAGATACCGGAACAGAATTGGCGGTGGCTGCGCCAACGGCAAAGTCTGATGTGTTAAGAAGTGAAGATGTGATAGAAGAAATATTACGCATCTATGGCTACGATAAGATTCCTGTTCCTGAGGCTTTGCGTTCCTCCCTTAGTTTTTCTATCGACGACAGGAAAGAAAGACTTACGGAGGAATTGTCGCAACAGCTTGCGGCCATGGGTTTTCGTGAAATGTTGAACAATTCAATCACCAATTCAACATATCATCTGTCCTTGCTGCCGGCATCAAAAGAATTACCGGTACGGCTCTTGAGTTACTCCAATACCGGGCTTGATTCTTTGAGGACCTCGATGCTGTTTCCTGCAATGGAAGTGATCCGGTATAACCACAATAGAAAGCAACATGATCTCAGGTTGTTTGAATTCGGCAAAACCTATTTGAAATCAAATGGGCAATACACAGAATCTGACTACCTGGCGCTTTTATTAACCGGTCGTTTAACCAAAGAATCATGGGCCATTAAAGAACAACCTGCCGACACGTTTTATCTGAAAGGAGTGGTGGAAGGAATTTTTAAGAAATGCGGAATCAGTAACCATTCTGCTAAAATTTTGAGCGACGAAACATGGCAGGAGGCTGTAAGCTGGAGCATTGGCAAAAGCGAGCTGGCCATCTTTGGCAAAGTGAATGAAAAAGTGGCTGCACATTTCGATGTAAAGGGCAATGTGTACTATGCCGCAATAGCAATGAATGCCTTATTGCAACATGCTGTCAATACAGCCACGTTTACTGCCCTGCAGAAATTTCCGTCCGTTCGGCGCGACCTGGCGCTGGTGATCGATGAGGTTGTTTCTTTTCAGGACATTAAAGAAATCGCTTATGCCTGTTCCGGTACCCTTTTGAAGGAAGTAAACCTCTTTGATGTGTATGCTGATGATAAGTTGGGGGCAGGTAAAAAATCATATGCGGTAAGTTTCCTGTTAAGCCATGAACAGAAGACGCTAACTGATGATGATATTGATAAGGTGATGGACCGGGTGGTGCAACAGTTTCAAACACAATTGAACGCTCATATCCGTAAGTGAAATGAAAGACCTGATCAAACAAACCGATGAGCTGCTTGCAAAGATCAACAGGCTGCTTGATAAGAACGACAGGCTTGCGGCCGACCTGCTGGTGAAAGAAGAACAGATCAGGGAGCTGCAGCATCAACTGAAAGAAAAGACGGAACGCATCAAGTTAATTGAAGAAGAAAACTCATCTAATAAAGTACTCGAGTCTATCCAGCAGTCAGGTGCCGATACCCGGGAAGCGAGGAAGAAAATAAATGAATACATCAGGGAAATAGATAGGTGTATCGCGAAATTGTCGGCGGAAGGCTGATTCCCCCCAACAGGCTATAAATGCAAAAAAGCATGTCAGAAGTCATCAGTATTAATGTAACCATCGGCGACAGGATCTATCCGCTTAAAGTGCGTATGGAAGATGAGCCCGTAGTGCGGCAGGCAGAACAACTCATCAACCACAAATATGCCGAGTTTCAACTTCGCTTTTCAGGCCAGGAAAAGCTAGATTACCTGGCTATGAGTGCATTGATGAATATGGTTGACATCATGAAACTACAACAGGACGAAGCGTTGGCAGCTGAAGAGGTACGATCCAGGCTTACCAAGGCCTCGCAGCTGATTGCAGACGGGTTGAGACGGGAAAAGGAATAGGGCTCCAGGAGCCATCAGGATTCAGCTTTCAGGCGGTTGCTGAGGCTTTAAAAGTAATCCGGGAGGCACAAAATCTGTATCACGGTCTGATCAGAGCCTGGTCAATATTATGCCTCTATTTAAAAATTTTTATTTTTGTATGAATTCATCCGGATTGCGACAATTCTGTCTCAACCGTTTTCCATTACCAGATACGATCAGATTCATGTTGTTTAAAGTAAAACCTCCAATCAATGGACTCCCAAATTCCTTATATAGCTATTGCTGTTGTTGCCGTAATCACGCTGGGCCTTGGCCTGCTCATTGGCAAACTCACCTTCGGTAAATCCTCAAAAAAAGAACGCGAACAGGCAGAGCAGGAGGCGGAAACCATACGTGCAGAAGCAAAAGCACAGGCAGAAACCCTGAAGCAAAGCAAGTTGCTGGAAGCCAAAGAAGAGATACTGCGCCAGAAAACGGAGTTTGAGCGCGAATCCATTCAAAAAGCCAAGGCTTTCGAACAGAATGACCTGAAACTCCGGTCCAAAGAACAATCCCTCAATCAGAAACTGGAAGGCCTGCAACGAAAGGAGCAGGAGGTAGAAACCATTAAAGCAAACCTGAACAGGCAACTGGAACTGATTGCCGTTAAGAAAACGGAACTGGACAAAGTGCAGGAGGAGCATATTCAGAAACTGGAAAAGATCGCTAAACTGACGGAAAATGAGGCGAAGGAGCAACTAATCGAAAACCTGAAGGACACGGCACGCACACAGGCTATGTCTTATATCAAAGAAATTGTTGATGAAGCGAAAATCAAGGCCAATAAGGAGGCCAAGAAAGTGGTGATTCAGACCATTCAAAGGGTGGCTGCTGAACATGCTATTGAAAACTCTGTTTCCGTTTTTCACATCGACAGCGATGACATCAAAGGCCAGATCATTGGCCGGGAGGGCCGCAATATCAGGGCGCTGGAGGCAGCCACCGGCGTGGAAATTATTGTGGATGATACGCCTGAAACCATCGTCATTTCCGGCTTCGATCCGGTGCGCAGGGAGATTGCCCGGCTTGCATTACAAAGACTGGTGACCGATGGCCGGATTCACCCGGCGCGTATTGAAGAATCGGTAGAAAAAACACGTAAACAACTCGAAGAACATATAGTAGAGATTGGTGAGCGTACCGTGGTGGAACTCGGCATTCATGGCCTGCATCCGGAACTGATCAGGATGGTGGGCAGGATGCGTTTTCGTTCCTCCTATGGACAAAATTTATTGATGCATTCCAAAGAAGTGGCAAATCTATGTGCGATTATGGCAGCGGAATTGGGCTTGAATCCCAAACTGGCCAAGCGAGCAGGACTTTTGCATGATATAGGTAAAGTTCCGGATGAGGAGAGTGAATTGAGCCATGCGCTGCTCGGTATGAAACTGGCAGAAAAATACAATGAGCATCCTGCCATAGTAAATGCAATCGGAGCACACCATGATGAAGTGGAAATGGCGTATGTAATCTCCCCGATTGTACAGGCCTGCGATGCCATATCCGGTGCACGGCCGGGCGCACGGAGGGAAATGCTGCAGCAGTACCTGCAAAGGTTGAAAGAATTGGAAAACCTTGCACTTAGTTATGATGGCGTAGAGAAGGCTTATGCAATACAGGCAGGCCGCGAATTAAGGGTGATCGTTGAAGCCGAAAAGATATCTGATAAGCAGTCGGAAGAATTGTCTTTTTCGCTATCTCAGAAGATCCAGAACGACATGACGTACCCCGGGCAGATCAAGGTAACCGTAATCAGGGAGAAGCGCGCCGTAAGTTTCGCGAAGTAGGAAAAATTAGGGTTTCATCAGCTGCTTTGGAATGAAAACCGCTCCTTGAAATCCAGCAACTCTGTTTCCAGATCAGAAGCCGGGAGTTGCAGGTAAGTATACAACCTGCTATCAGGATCTACCTTTAACTCCTGTAAGGTGATATGCTGATTGATAAACAGGTATTCCAGGCCGGGATAGATTTTCTTCAAGACATCAATGATATCTACTACCTCCAGGTTTTTATCCGACAGGTTATAAATGCCGGAAGGTACCTCCGCATGCAGTAATCCGGCCAGCATCTTGGTTACTTTATTTATATGTATAAACGACCGCGACTGGGTACCGCTTCCTGTAACCGTTACACGATGGCCAAAATTCGCATCAAACATAAAGCGGTTGATCACGGCATCAAACCGCATAGACTTGCTATACCCGTACACATTGCCGCAACGAAGGATAAGCGTAGGTACGCTGTCGAAAATCCGTTTAACATGTTCTTCTGCACGTTGTTTGGAAACACCATAAAAACTGCTGGGATTTGGTGGCGTATCTTCCGTAGCAGGTAGGTTGGAACTTCCATAGATAGATGCACTGCTGGTGAAAATGAATTTCTCAATATCACTTTCTTCAATGGCATATACCAATTCGGCAGTTCCCCAGTGATTGATCTGTTCGAAAAAGTGGGAGTCAATATTGGCAAAAGGCGTAGTTACTTTTGCCGCGAGGTGGTAGACAACATCAATTCCCTTCAGCGCTTTTCGGATGCTGCGCGAATCAAGAATATCACCATGAATGAATTTTACATTGCCCTGCTTGGGCCCTTTGCCTAAAAAAAGATTGTAGTTGCCGCGGCTCAGGTTATCATATACTACTATACTGTCAATGTCAGGCCGTTGAGACAACTCGAAGACCAGTTCTGTTCCAATATATCCGGCGCCACCGGTGATGAGGATGTTCATGGAGTGCGTTTCTGGGAATGTCAACGTAAAATTAGAAAGGTTTTGTTATGAAGGATGCAAGAAGCAGGAACCAGGAGCCAAGACGGGCAATGAAGCTCGATCATAGCTCGTCCTGATTCCTGGTTCCTGGCCCCATTGTGTTTTCAAATTTAACTCCTACATTTATCCCGTATTCAATTTATTTTATAACCTATAAATTTTACTATTATGAAAGAAAGTATCTTCTCCAATGAGAACGAGGAATTCCTCAACCTGGAAAAAACAGAACAATTGCGGATGGAAAATGAAGTCCTGCGATTGAAAATTCAGGCACAGTTTGGTGGCATGCCCGGAAGTTCGGAAGAGTTGCCTCCGGAAATTGAAAATCAGTTTCTGAAACAGGTACTGGCATTTGAAGAAAGTTACACCACTAAGACGAAGAAGGTGAAAATTTCCGAAATGCTCGGCCGTCCTGTTTTCCGCAAATCGGAGGAACTAAACGATGCAGAGTTTGAGTCAGAATCAGAAAGGCTTGCTGCATTACTGAACTCAAAGTCTATCTCTATAGATTTTATTCGTGAGCGCGACGACCGGTTTCAATACAAATTCATAACCGAAGAATTTTTTGAGTATGAAACTGATTTACTGATCAGCATACCCGGCATGATGCATTGCTTCATCTATGAAGAATTTCATCCTGACCATGAGATGGACATTGAGAACAGAACGAATGAATTCATGAATGCCTGGTTTAAACGCGAAACCGAGTTTGCAAAGTTTTTCCTGTCAGATGTGTTTATTCAACCTGATGGAAAGGTGTTGTCGCGGGAGGAACTTAAAATTAAATTACGCGATTTCTTCGATTCCTTTTCTTCATTTGAGAACTGCGCATTCAGGATTCAGGAGATAAAGTTTCAATTGCAGACAGAACGGGAACCGCAAGGCTTAGGGCATGCTGAAGGTATGGTGAAGTACGATGCCATTCTTGAAAGCGGGGAGAGAAAAACCTTTGAGGGACCGTTCAAACTGTACCTGTCTTTGCAGTATGAATGGTGGAGTGTTTTTTATTTTGTGATGGAAGGGTTTAATGAATGAGCAGTCTTTTGAGACATTATTCCAGTTGTCTGTACTGTGATTGTTGTGATGCTTGTCATTGGGATGATTCATCACATCACCCTCATTTTTCATCACAATAATCTCAGTTCAGATATTTTATCTTTTCACTTTCCAGAAGCGATCAAAATTTTGACAAGTCATCTGCGAAACATTTCCATTTGCATCTAATGGTCCAGGGAAAATATCATTTCCGGTTTGTCTGTATGATTGAGCAGCCACTCTTAATTGACCATTTGCATCAATGCCGCCTATCCACAATGCACCTGCAAACAGTGAGGAATCATTTCCATTTTTCGGAACTATGCATTGAGCGTCATGGTCTAAATCTCACCACATATCGCTGCCATTGTTGATACGGGCCTTCACATTATTAATATCGAGAAAATCAAATGCGCTTTCAGGAGCGCAGTTTTGGGCAACTATCGTGAATGAGATCAGTCAGAGAAAAGCGTGTGCTAATATGTTTTTAATGAGCATAAAAATTTAACATTGCTCAAATCTAGAGAAATCACAGTTAACAAATGGAATTGAGAAGAACGATGACGGAACTATTACAAAGTGAAAATTGTAAGGAATTCACGATTCAGGGTGAGTTATTTGGGAGGAATATTTTCCCGTACAAACTGATCAAACAATATCACTTTTTCAAAACCTTGTTTTTGCAATGATTTGCAAAGGGGCTTGTCGCGGGTAATAAGTGTATTATTCAGTTCGATTGCTAATGCAACGTAAACATAGTCATCAGAATCAATGATTTTACACAGATTAATGGCTTGTTGCAATGCTGATTTTGAAATAATAAAACCTGGAACTACAATTACTCTTGAAAAAATAAACAGCGTAAATTCTTTAAGATTATTGGCGTCATAATCTGAATGCCCCAGGATAATTTGTTTATATTCCTCTATTTCAATAAGTGCAAAGTCAGGAGTATACATTTCATTTTCAATGAAGATTGATCTGTAAAATTCTTTCCTGCTTAACAGGCTGCTGAAAAGAATGTTAGAATCAATTACATAACTATCTCTCATTACTCTTCCTTTGAGACATGTACTTCCTTAGAGCCCTTTTTCTCGCCATTTTGAACTCTGTTTCCCAGTTTACACCTTTGGCTTTTTTCATTGATTTATGAAGTTTCTCAGATAGATTTCTGAAGTGCTGGTACTCTAATTCATCAATAACTGCTTTTTGAATATGCTTTCTTCCGCCAAGTGACCTAACAAGATCGTCACTCATTTTAATTTCTATTGTTGTCATTTCACTGTGTATTTCGATTGTAAGTTAGTAAGAATTTATTTCAACCTTTCCTTCAAATCCAACCTGAATTCCCTCGCCGTATCCTTCGCAATATCATACCCTGCATCAGCATGCCTGATCACACCCATAGCCGGATCGTTGTGAAGCACACGCTTCAACCTGCGGGCAGCATCATCGGTACCATCAGCTACAATCACCATTCCTGCATGAATGGAATAACCCATTCCTACGCCACCACCATGATGTACGGAAACCCAACTCGCACCTCCTGCAGTGTTGATCAATGCATTTAATATCGGCCAGTCGGCTACAGCATCACTTCCATCGAGCATCGCTTCCGTTTCCCGGTTGGGTGAGGCAACACTTCCTGTATCGAGATGATCTCTGCCGATTACAATCGGTGCCTTTACTTTTCCGGTGCGCACCAGTTCATTGAAAGCAAGCCCTGCCTTTTCGCGTTCACCCATGCCTAACCAGCAAATACGTGCAGGCAATCCCTGGAAAGCGATTTTTTCCTTCGCCATCTTCAGCCAACGGTGCAGGCCGGCATTTTCAGGAAATAACTCCATCAGCAATGCATCCGTCACTGCAATATCATGTGGATCGCCACTTAATGCCGCCCATCGGAAAGGGCCCTTCCCTTCACAAAACAGAGGACGAATATAGGCCGGTACAAATCCCGGGAAATCAAAAGCATTCTTAACACCGCGTTTATCATGTGCCTGTCCGCGCAGGTTGTTGCCATAATCAAAAGTGATTGCACCTCTTTGTTGCAGTTCCAGCATCTGCCTCACATGCTTTGCCATGGTATCCAGTGAACGGTTGCAATATTCTTCAGGATTACGCTCACGCAATACCCTGGCCTGCTCCACGGATAATCCTTCCGGGAAATATCCAATCAGTTCATCATGTGCTGAGGTTTGATCGGTCAGAGTATCCGGTGTGATGTTGCGGTCAATCATTCGCTGCAGCAATTCAACGGCATTGCAGCAGACCGCAATCGAAACAGCTTCGCCTTTTGCCTTGGCATCAAGCGCCCAGTCAATGGCAGTATCAATATCATTGGAATATTTATCCAGGTAACGGGTTTCTATTCTTTTCTGAATGCGCCACTCTTCCATTTCGGCAGCGAGACAAACACCTTCATTCATGGTAATGGCCAGTGGTTGTGCCCCACCCATGCCGCCAAGTCCGGCCGTCACATTCAGCGTTCCTTTCAGAATTCCTTTAAAGTGAATATTTGCAAGCGAGAGATAAGTTTCATAGGTACCCTGAACTATTCCCTGCGAACCGATATAAATCCACGATCCGGCAGTCATTTGTCCATACATCATCAATCCCTTTGCATCCAGTTCGCGGAAGTGTTCCCAGGTAGCCCATTTGGGAACCAGCATGGAGTTGGAGATAATAACCCTGGGCGCATCTTTATGAGTAGGCAGGATACCGACAGGCTTTCCTGATTGAATGAGCAACGTTTCATCTTCATTCAGATCTTTCAGAGCTTTCAGGATCAGTTCCAGCGATTCCCAGTTTCGCGCTGCTTTGCCGAGTCCGCCATATACTATTAGTTCGTCCGGGCGTTCGGCCACTTCAGGGTCAAGGTTATTGTGCAGCATACGGTACGCTGCCTCCTGTACCCAGCCTTTACAGGTGAGCTGACTACCATGCGCTGCCCTCAGTGTCCTGGGTTTGATGGAAGGAATAGTTAATGACATGACTGAAAATTTACTGCAAAAGTAATTGCAAATTGCGGTGATAAAAAGAAGTCCGGCCGGTTAAGTTGTAAGAGAGCAATTTATTGATTGCATATTCTTTGGCTCCGGGCCGCAAAGAATTACACAGAGAATGTTTAAAGTTTTATGATTTAGTTGCTGCCAGGAAATAATGAATGTTTTTAGAAAGCACTTCCTTTCCGGTTTTTAGGGTATTTACCTAATTGTCGTTTTTCAAGACATTATTTTAAGAAGAGCATATAAACACTGAC
This sequence comes from uncultured Bifidobacteriaceae bacterium, assembly GCA_964524035.1. Taxonomy (GTDB): domain Bacteria; phylum Bacteroidota; class Bacteroidia; order Chitinophagales; family UBA10324; genus JACCZZ01. The sequence continues at coordinate 59,063 of CAZGBP010000004.1, read as the reverse complement.
ACACTGATCCCGCAGAACCCTATTGAATAATTTCCGCCGTGTGCTTCACAACCCTTCCCAAACAAACCTTCCTATAGAAGAATTATTCCACCGTGTGGAACAGGTCCGGATTACCAAATATTCAAACAGCATTTACGATTCAACAGGGTAGGCAACTGATTGAATTGTTGATTTACTTTGGCATTAATGTTTCAATCATTATCAGAAATTGATTAGGCTTCTTCCAAAGCAGGAACGCACCATCGGCGAAAGCGAAGCGTTGCCATTGCAACGTACAGGTGAACTTAATTCAATACAACTACCAGGGGAACTTGACATTGCGCAGGGGACGCCGCCCATTACAATCATCCAAAGTCAAACATCAACATGCGTGATGGCAGCAGTTGGCAGCTTCAATAGATTACTCCGGCAAGGTAGGGGCACCATAGGTTGTTTCTTCTAAAACATTTTTGTCCCAGAAAAGAAATCGCGTCTTTTTAACAATAAGCAGGTTGTCATAATCGGTATCCTCAATTTGTTGTCTTACCGGGTTTGTGCCCAGCATTTCTGCAATTTCAAGAATCGTATTGCTGTGTCCGGCAATCAGTATATTCTTCTTATTGCCAAATGATAGCATTTCTCCCAGTTCCGGAATAGTATTATATAAATTTACACTAATTTCATGATGATCAGCAGTGGGTTGAACGGTAGCAAGGGTCCTGATAAAATTGGTGGAATAGATTTTAGCCAGCCGATCATTTTTTAATAACAAAGCCAGATCCTGTGAGCGTTGAAGTCCGGCTGATGTCAGCGGCGGATCAGCAGACTTTACCGTATCTTTTTCAGCATGTCTTACTATGTAAATGGTTGTTTTGGAGCACGATGACAGCCACAGGCATTGCAACAACAGCAGTGCAGCTAGCACCCGGATCACTATAGAAACCGGATGCGTTCTCCAGGCAGTATGTTCAACAAATGGTTTACTGAATTGCATCCGGAATATTTGGCAGGGAGTTCATTAACTCATTTTCAGGATGAAATGATCCATTATGAACCGGTGTTAGAATTTGGCATCATTTAAAACCTGCAATTCAATTTCCCACGACTTATCATAATCGACATAGATCAATTCAATAATTACCTGCATGCCTTTATACTCTTTCCCCGCTGATACCGGTTCAAAAAAGGTCGAGTATCGTTCATTGGGTTTGTTGCTGGTGCGTATGGTCATTGAACCACAGGCAGCCTCGCAATTACTGAAGTTTGCTACCAATGCGTCATACTCGTCCATTGCCTGTTTTACATCAGTAAAATCCAGTATGGTATTGTACCAGAGTGCAGCAAGCGATTTGTCGTTCAATGATGCATAAAGACCGGCTTCAATTCCACCTTTCATCCCTACGGATGAATGCCAGGTATACAAAGCCAGGTAATCATTATTGGTACCTCCTTTTATTGCGGCAAAATCGCCGGGATAGCTTTTAATAACTTCATTTAATAAGGTACACACATTGTCGTACGCAATAAAGGAGGCATCCTTAACACCCAAAGCAGGGGTAGACTGATAGGATGGTGATGCCACTTCCGTTTCGGCTTTGCGGATGAAGACATTTTTTTCAAAGTAGCCATCCATTTCTGTTCCATCCTTTTTACTGTAAAAGCCCCTGCCGTCTAATAAATTATCTTTAAAGTAACCGGTATAAAAATCCCCGCTTGCCCAGTCAAATCTACCGTAACCGGTCCGGATTCCGTTTTTCCACTCACCCACATACAGATCATCGTTTGTCCATAAGTAGATACCTACCCCATCGTAGCAATTTCCAATCAGGCAACCCGATGAGCCAAAATCTTTTGATTCTACCAGCTTTCCATCTTTAAAAACGCCAATCAGGGTTGTTTCCTTATCATCGTTACCCAGGTAGATGCCATTACCTTCGAGTTTACCGCTTACAAAGTAACCCAGGTAGAATGAGCCATCAGCCCAGTCATAACAGCCAACACCTGTCCGTACGCCATTCAGCCATTGTCCGGTATATTCCGCATTATCGGCGAAGAGGTAGGTACCCACTCCATTATAACAATTACCGCTGATGCAGGTCTGTGCATTCAGGCGGAGCGTCAGGAAACCGGCAATGAACAGGCAGGTAACTATTTTTCTGCAGTGCATGGCAATCAATGTTTAGGATAGGTTGCTTCTGTTGGGCTTTGGCTGTTTCTTCCTGAAACACATTTTAAGTGAAGCACCATAACTTTAAATGATGCAAGAAAGATAACGTGATCTCCATTAAATAAAAATGATTTACCGATTTTTATGTCTGAAAATTGGGGTTGAGCACTTTGTATGCAATTAAATGGCTTTTTCACGGTGCCGGCATTCAGTATTCCAGTTGCTTCACTTCTCCTTTTTCCGGCATGGAAATGAAGTGGAAACCATTTTTCTCCAGGCCTTTCTTAAAAGCAAGCTGTGATTCGAAATCTCCATGAACCAGGAATATTTTTTTCAGGCGTGTGCGGTTTTGGTTGTGAAGGAATGCAAGCAATTCATTATGGTCTCCGTGTGCACTGAACGAATCCATGATTTCCACTTTAGCCTTCAGCTGCTTTTCTTCACCGAATAGTTTAATGGGCGAAATACCTTTCCGGATTTTCCACCCCAGTGATTGTTCGGCACAGTAACCGACGATGAGAATGGTATTGCGTGCATTTTCCATATTATTAAAGATATGATGTACAATCCGGCCTGCTTCCGCCATACCTGATGCAGAAATTATGATACAGGGTCCGGGAAAAAGATTCAGCGCCTTCGATTGTTCCACTTCGGTAATGTATTGCAGGTTATTGAATCCAAAAGGATTGGAATCTGAATGGAGGTATTGCGTGATCGCATCGTCAAAACATTCCGGATGTTTGCGGTAGATCTCTGTAGCATTGGTTGATAACGGACTGTCTACAAATACCGGTATGGGAGGCAACCTGTTTTCTTTATTCAACTGATCGAGCATAAAAACAAGTTCTTGTGTTCTGCCGATGCTGAATGCCGGAATGATGAGTTTGCCTTTCCTGCTAATGCAGGTGTCAAGTATAACCTTCAGAAAATATTCCTTGTCATCAGGAAAACTGTCGTGAGACCTGCCTCCATAGGTAGATTCGCAGATAAGATAGTCGGCTTCCTCCATCTGGATCGGATCTTTTAGTATCGGGCGGTTAGGCCGGCCGATGTCGCCGGTGAAACCGACTTTTAATTCACGTTTACCGGAGCGGATATGAATCAAAATACTCCCGCTGCCGATAATATGGCCATTATCGCGGAAATAGGCGGTTACCCCTTTGTGCACTTCAAAAACGGTTTCATAATTTACGGCCACAAAAAGTTTAAGGGCTGCTTCCACATCATCCTGTTTGTATAAAGGTTCTATTGGAGCCTGATTTCTCTTAGCCCTTTTTTTATTAATAAACTTCGCATCATTTTCCTGGATATGCGCGCTGTCGCGAAGCATTATCTCACATAAATCTTTGGTTGCCGCAGTACAGAAAATTTTTCCACGGAATCCTTCTTTTACCAGTTTCGGAATTCTGCCACTGTGATCGATATGCGCATGTGATAAAATGAGGGCATCAATCTCTTTCGGGTCAAATTCAAACGTGGCATTGTATGCATCAATATAATATTCTCCGCCCTGAAACAGGCCACAGTCAAGCAAAAGCTTAAAGCCATCATCCAGCAACAGCAGGTGAGAACTGCCGGTAACAACACGCGCGGCGCCGCAGAATTTGATTTGCATGGCAGGATAGAGAATGGTTAGAAAGAGTGAAGTTGATTAATTAACCTCATTTATGGAAGGTTACGGAGCAAAATGTATATTTGTAACCAGTATGAAGAATATGGCACGGCAAATAATATCCTGTTTTTTGTTGGCCACATTTCTGTTTGCTGCAGCTCCGCAGCATCTTATTCATGTGCTGTGTGGCCATGAAGATACCGTAGATAAATTGCATACTGATCTGCAAATCGGGCAGGTTCACACGCATTGTTGCTCCCTTCAGTTGTCGTTGCCGCTTTTTATTGGCCCCGCAGAAGCAGTGCTTCCGGAAACACCCATTGAACTTACCGTAGTTCTAAGCAGGGTACTAACCCGCTGTTTATTCTCTTTTCCGGTCTGCTCTTCTGATCGCGGACCTCCTGTGGTTTGCTGAATTTTAGACATGATACCATGTCATGAATAGGTATTTCCCCCGGAAGCATTCGGGGTGACTATTGATCATTCAGTCATAAAATCACGCTATGCAGTCAAATACAAAAGTTGCGTTCATTATTTGTTTATTCGCAGGGTTGCCATTATTCTTAAAAGGGCAGAACATCCTTTACGGAAATATTTCCGATGCCCTGGACGGTTCTCCGCTTGTCGGCGCAACCATCTCTATTCCTGAATTAAAGTCGGGTACTATTTCAGATGAAACGGGCCACTACCGCATTAACAAAATTCCATCCGGTGATTTTTTAGTTGAAGTGCGTTACCTCGGCTATACCACTATCACCAGGCGAATCAGCATCCGGGGTGAGGCAACAGCAGATTTTAAGCTGTCAACCTCCGTGCTCGAACAGAATGAAGTGATTGTAACCGGTGTCTCCATAGCCACTGAAGTAAAGCGTACGCCAACGCCTATCTCGGTACTCTCCAAGCAGGATTTGCAGCAACATGCAGCAACAAATATTATTGATGCCATTGCAAAAGAACCCGGAATCTCGCAGGTTACCACCGGCCCCGGAATTTCGAAACCGGAGATCCGCGGCTTAGGCTATAACAGGGTGGTGGTTTTAAATGATGGAATACGGCAGGAGGGGCAGCAATGGGGAGATGAGCATGGAATAGAAATAGATGAATATTCAGTGAATAAAGTGGAAGTGTTAAAAGGCCCGGGGAGCATCATGTACGGTTCTGATGCTTTGGCAGGTGTAATCAACATGCTTTCACCGGACCCGGTTGCCGAGGGGAATATTGAAGGCAGCATAATGGCAAATTATCAGAGTAACAATGGAATGGCGGGATATTCGGCTTCCGTGGCCGGTAATCAAAAGGGATTTGTGTGGTTGGGAAGGTTTAGCGCCAAACAGACCCATAGCTATAAAAATAAATATGACGGGCCGGTATTTAATTCAGGCTTTAATGAATGGTCGGGCAGCGGTTATCTTGGTTTCAATAAGAAATGGGGATACTCACATCTGAATTTCAGCCTCTATCAGTTTAAACCCGGTTTGGCGGAAGGGGAGCGCGACAGTACCGGTGCCTTTACAAAGGAGGTGGCTGTTAATGACAGTACGATTGAAGTATATACCGCCTCCGGGGATGAACTCACTTCCTACAAAGTATATACCCCGTACCAGTTGGTGAATCATTACAAAGTCTCACTGGTAAATAGCATTTACATCAACGCCTCGAAATTGTATGTGACTGCGGGATATGAAAACAACCAGCGACGCGAGTTTGATAACGTGCTTGCACCCGATGCTTATGGATTGTTTTTTTTCTTAAATACGTTGCCCTATGATGTAAGGTGGACCTTTCCGGAAACAGGTGGGTGGAACATGACCGTTGGCGTAAACGGTATGTACCAGGATAATAAAAATAAAGGCACGGAATTTCTAATACCTGATTACAACCTGTTTGATGCAGGCGTCTTTGTATTCGCGCAACGAACGGTAAACAGGCTTACCCTTAGCGGAGGCATACGGTATGACCATCGCAATATTGAAATGCAATCGCTTTATCTGAATATGGATGATCAGCAAGTGGAGGAGCCTGATTCAAACTCGTATGCGAAGTTCAACGGGGAGAAGGCAGTTTTTTCGGCAATAGCCGGAAGTGCTGGAATCAGTTACCAGGTTTCAAAATCTGTAATTGTTAAAGCAAACATTGCACGTGGTTTCCGGGCACCCAATATTGCGGAGTTAAGTTCAAATGGCCGCCATGAAGGTACGTTTCGTTATGAGATTGGTAACGGGGACCTGAAAGCCGAAACGAGCTGGCAGTTTGATCTGGGTTTCGGATTTAACTCGGAGCATATTACTGCAGAATTGAATTTGTTCGATAACAATATTTCAAATTTTATTTTTCCCGAGAAACTGAGCAGTGCGCTTGGTGGAGACTCTGTTATTGAAGAGGAAGGTGATTTCGTGCCGGTCTATAAATACACTCAGGGACATGCGAATTTATTTGGTGGTGAAGTGGTGGTAGATATTCATCCGCATCCGTTCGATTGGCTGCATTTTAAGAATTCATTTTCTCTGGTGCAGTCCGTTCAGCAAGATCAGCCCGATTCTACAAAGTACCTGCCCTTTACACCGGCGCCGGAATTTCAATCAGAATTGCGCGCTAATTTTTTTGAGTGGCGTAATACCTTCAGGAACCTGTTTGCAGAACTCGGCATGTCGGTCAACTTCCGTCAAAACCATGTTTACAGTGCATTTGGAACAGAAACACCTACTCCCGGTTATGTATTGTTTAATGCCGGAATCGGTACGGATGTATGGGTGCGGGAGTCAGTCCTATTTACCATTAGCCTCACCTGCAATAACCTTTTGAATTCGGCCTATCAAAGCCATTTAAGCCGGTTGAAATATGCACCGGAAAATATTGCGACAGGAAGAACGGGGATCTATGACATGGGAAGAAATTTCAGTGTACGGATTATTTTTCCAATAGGGATTAAAGGATAAGGATTCACACAATTAATCAAATGGCGGATATAAAGAATTACTAAAAAAGGAAACAGCATGATATCGGGTGTTCGACAAACTGGAAATAGATTATTGGGACAATTAAGTGAGTGAGTAAAGTAGCGCAGTGAATACAGCATAACAAGTGATCGCCTTAGCCCCAGCAATTTAACCATTTAACCCGCCAGCCATTGCTTTGCAACATGAACGAATTATCGTACACCCATGATATCGGTTTAAAGCTTTTTGCTCCGATCCATATATTAAAGTGAATGCGCCTTATTTCGTTTTGCAGGTTAAAGCGCCGGCGACCTTGCAAAGAATAATTTATGTCGTAATTTACTCTCGTAATATTGAAGAGATGATCAATATCTATTACCGGCAGAATGATAAGATTGTTCGGGAGTCAGACCTGCGGACGCTACCGCAGATTGATCCGCTGAATGTGGTATGGGTAGACCTGAACAGGCTGGATGAACTGGAGACGAGGTATATCAGCAATAAATTCGGCATCAATCTGAGTGAGAAGCAGGAGCAGGAAGAGATTGAAAGCAGTTCGCGATATCATGAAACCAATAAGATCATAGTTGCCAATTCCAACTTTTTGTTGCAGCAGGGAGATACCTACATCAGTGATCCGGCTTCATTCATCCTGAAGAATAATTACCTGATTACCCATCGTACCAATGAATTCAGGTCGTTCACCGAGATCTCCAAGCGCGTGCTTTCCACACCCAAGTCATTTCCTTCGGGTTACCATGTGATGTTGTCAATATTTGAAAACAGGATTGATTTTGATGCGGACTTACTGGAAAATATTGCCCGTGAAATTTCCCGGATAGGAAAGTTCATGGGTGCTGAACAGAAAGCGGACAAAGAAATTCTGATCCGTGCTACGCAATTGCAGGAAATGACCATGCTATTGCGTCAGAATATGATTGACAAGCAGCGCATGATCTCTGCCATGTTACGAAGCGATCATTTTCCGAAAGATTGTTATGACCGGCTTCGTATGATGATTAAAGATGTGAACTCGCTGATGGATCACACGACCTTCAGTTTCGACCGCCTGGAATACCTGCAGGATACCTTTCTTGGTTTGATCAACATCGAACAGAATAAAATCATCAAGTTATTTACGGTTGCTTCGGTAGTATTCCTGCCTCCGACCCTGGTAGCTTCCATCTACGGTATGAACTTCGACATATTGCCGGAGTTACACTGGAAGTATGGGTACCTCTTTGCGCTGGCGTTGATGCTGCTTTCTTCGCTTACCACCTTATGGATTTTCAGAAGAAACAGATGGTTGTAATACTATGTTTTCCCCTCAGTTCTGATCATGCGTAAGATAAGCGTTTCATAACCTTTCGACTGCCAGAATGCAATGGCTGCAGCATTCGACGCAGCTACCTGCAGTTCGGAACAGGTCACACCCTCAGCGGCAAACCATGCATGTGCCGCCTCAGCCAGTTCATTTCCAATATTTTTTCCCCGTTGCGAACGGGTAACAATTGTTTCTGCTATGTATCCGCTTCTCTGACGGATAAACATTTCCGGCCGCTGTTCAATGCGTGCAAAGAGCATGGCAACAATAGCAGCATCTTCTTCCATAACAAAAATCCGCGTTTGTTTCTTGCCAAGTTGTTGCAGGATGAAAGCTTCTATAGCCGCTCTTTTGTTTTTGTTGATGAGAAACTGGGTGCTGAATGCAGCATGGACTTCCATGAGCTCGATCCATAAATCAACTAATGATTCCACGTCGTTTTCAATGGCCTGGCGTATTTGCATGTTGCCGCTTTGTTTTATTTTAAGTTACGATTTGCCGTTTCGTTCTCCATGTTCAAGTTGAAGCAATTGCCTCGTATGCCGGTCTGCAACAACACACCTGTTCGTACAAAGTAATTTCGGGAAGCAGTCAGGCAGCCTGCAAAATAAAAAGTCCCGCAATTTGCGGGACTTTTAAAATCGAACTGATAAAAATGTTATGCGGTAACAGAAGACTTAGCCGTTGCCCATTCAATCAGGATATCCGCTACTTCTGCACGGGAAAATTCTGCAGGCGGCCTTTCTCCGTTAGACAGCATCTCACGCACTTTTGTTCCGCTTAAAGAAACCTGGGTAGCATTCTTCGGAGCCGTTTTACTGGAAGCCATGCCTTCCGTTTCTTTACAGAAGAAGGTGTTTTCAAATTTCAAAATCGTCATGCCGGTACGGTCGGCTACACTGTCCATCATTTCCTGTGCTTCGTACGTGCCGTAATAGGTGCCAACACCTGCATGGTCGCGGCCAACAATCATGTGCGTGCAGCCATAATTTTTGCGGATCATAGTGTGGTTAATTGCTTCTCTGGGACCTGCATAGCGCATAGCGGTTGGCAAGGCGCTTACCATGGTATTGTCCGGATTGAAATAACCGTTTATAAGGGCTTCATAGCAGCGCATCCGAACGGGTGCCGGAATATCATCAGGCTTTGTTTCACCAACTATCGGATGTATCAATGCACCATCCACAATCTCCTGTGCACATTTAATCAGGTATTCATGTGCGCGGTGAATTGGGTTTCTGGTTTGGAAAGCAACGATCGTTTTCCAATTGCGTTTTGCGAATTCTGCACGCGTTTCAGAAGGATCCATAAAGTATTTGTCATCGATCTGATCGTGGCGGGTAGGCCTGTTAATCATTTCCAGCGGTCCTGAAATGAATTTGCTGCCACCGCTCAATACGGCCTTAACACCAGGATGCTTGTCTTCCGTGGTCTTAAAACATTTTTGAGTCAGGTTCATTAAATCCAATTCAAACTTTTCTTCTACCTGCATTACGGCCAATACATTGCCGGAGCTCTTCTCAATAAGGGCTATTTCGGTACCTGTTTTTATCTGATCGTGCTGATCACCGGTGGGAAGCAGGATAGGAATACCCCAAAGCAAGCCATTGCTTAATGTCATTTTCTCAATAGTTCCTTCAGCATCTGCTTTATTCATAAAGCCGGTAAGCGGGCTGAAAGCGCCATTGGCAATCATTTCAATATCTGCTGCATAACGGTCTTCGATGACCAGTTGAAAAAGCGATTTTGCTTTGTTCTCTAATTCTGTTTTACGTGCGCCCGTTGCAATTCTGTTTACAAGCACGCCGCCATGAGGTTGATTCATTCTATTTATTGGATTTTAATGGTTAGTTAAGTACGCTTTATTCAGCAGGGATGTAGTTTTTTTCCTTCAGCCAGGCAATAACCTCATCCGCACAGTCATCTACGGTTCTGCCTGCAGAAAGGATCTCAATTTCGGCTTTTTCAGGTGCTTCGTACGGGGAATCAATTCCTGTGAAAAACTTGATTTCGCCGGCGCGTGCTTTCTTATACAGTCCTTTTGGATCGCGCTGTTCGCAAACATCCAATGGCGTATTAACGAAAACTTCAATAAACTCTCCTTCTTTCATAATGTTGCGGGCCATTTCGCGGTCGCTGCGGAAAGGGGAGATGAATGCGGTGCCCACGATGATTCCGGCGTCTACAAATAATTTAGATACTTCACCAATGCGACGTATGTTTTCTTTACGGTCTTCATCGCTGAAACCAAGGCCTTTGTTCAATCCCATCCGTACATTGTCGCCATCAAGGATGTACGTATGAATACCCATATCAAACATTTTTTCTTCTACCTTATTGGCTATGGTAGATTTGCCGGAGCCGGAAAGGCCGGTGTACCATAATATACAAGACTTGTGGCCTTTTAAAGCCTGGCGGTTTTCTTTCGTAATGGTGTGGCCGTGAGGAATTATGTACTTAACTTCTGCCATGGAAATGTGTGGATTTAATGAAGGTTTAAAAATTGAAGGCGCAAAGATAGTAAAACGGCATTGAATACGGTATCAAAACGTATAAGTTTCATGTTATCAATGGCTTTTTATTTCTTTTTACAGGTGCCATCACCCAAATGGGCAGACCCGGAAGTTTCCCGCCGGCCCTTAACCGGATGTTGCTTCCTTCAAAGCATTTTAATTGAAAAACGGCGTGCTGCCGGATTTGCGCCAACAATAGTCGTGAATATTCTATTAAGTAGGTCGATTTATTAGAATTTATTTTTTCTCCGGGTATAACACTATTTTTTGCTCCTAACCGGTTCATATGTAGCGTATTATACCTTCAGCCGGTTGGTGTTATCGTGGAAAGTTCCATTTTACTTTTCAGGAAAATTGAATATTCTACTAAATCTATAGTACTACTAATACTGTAGAATATATAGATTAGCGCCCTGTTTAAACATCATTAACAAATTACTGCTTATGGAAATAACCATTGTACTCTCTCTATTGATTCTTGCCGTCATTCTTTTTTCACTGGAAAAAATCTCGGTAGATATTGTCACCTGCCTGATCCTCGTGGTACTGGTTTTAACCGGTATTTTAACTACCAAGGAGGCATTTGCCGGATTCAGCAGCGATTTTATGCTCATCCTGGCTTCCATTTTTGTTATTACAACGGCCATTATGGAAAACGGTGTGCTTGATTCGGCAGCGAATTATATGCTGAAGTTGTCGAAATCGAAACCCAAACGAATATTATTATACCTCGTTTCACTCACCGGAGGTATTTCTGCTTTTATGAACAATACCACGGCAACCGCGCTGATGATTAACCCGGTAATCAGCATTGCACGCAAAGCGGGGTTTAGCCATTCCAAGTTCCTGATGCCGGTTGCTTTTGCATCCATTGTCGGTGGAACCTGTACACTGATCGGTACTTCTACCAATGTGGCCGTAAGTGGTTATATGAAAAGCCTTAATATGGAACCACTCGGCATGTTTGAGTTCAGCCTCGTCGGGCTATTATTGCTGGTGGTGAGCATTGTCTATTTGATGACCATCGGCAGGCGCCTTTTGCCAAACTATGAAACGGTTGATTTGCAAGAGGATTACCAGTTGAGAGATTACCTGAGCGAACTGGTAATTATGCAAGGGTCACCTTTAATCGGTCAGCCGGTAAGCAAATCTACTTTGGCCCAATCCGGCTTCGTTGTGCTGGGCATAGTAAGGGGCGAAGAAAAATTTCATCCGGGCGTTTTTGCCACGCTGGAAAAGGGCGATATCCTTTTGGTGGAAGGTAAAGCCGATAACCTGATTAAAATCAAAAATACCATCGGACTTGAACTGCTTCCGGATACCAGGGATTTCTATAAATCAGGTGAAGATCTCAGGCTGTTGGAAGTATTGATTCCTCCGCGTTCCGAGTTTGTAGGTGAGGTAATCAAGCAAACCAGCCTGCGTCAAAAGTATGGCATCGTGCCTATTGCCATACACCGGTCAGGTGAAAATCTGTTTGAACAGGTTGAAAATGTTAAGCTGGAAATCGGTGACTTATTGCTGGTTCAGGGTTCCAGGGCAAGAATGAATGGATTTTCAGGAGATCATAACCTGATCACGCTGGTGGAGCATAAACCCAACCTGCAAATGCGCAAGAGGGGAATGCTGACGCTCGGGTTTTTTCTTGCAGCCATACTTGTTGGATCATTTGAGCTGATGCCCTTGTCTATTGCATTCCTGATTGCTGCCATTCTTACAGTACTCTTTAAAGGAATCAATCTTCAACGCGCGTATGAGAATATAGACTGGAGACTATTGATCCTGATTGCAGGAATGAGTGCATTCGGAACGGCGATGACGAAGACCGGGACGGATACTTTTCTTGCTGAGGGCATCATCACAATTTTCGAATCGTTGGGTGTAGTCGGTATTCTGGGAGGTTTTATGGTGCTCACCGTATTACTAACACAACCTATGTCCAATGCAGCTGCCGCCCTGGTGGTTTTGCCTGTTGCGATTGAAGCTGCCAATGCGCTGGGAGCGAATCCAAGAACGTTCGCCATTACCGTCATGTTATCGGCTTCCATTTCACTCGTAACACCATTTGAGCCATCCTGTATCCTGGTTTATGGTCCGGGCAAATATAAATTTGCCGATTTCATCAAAGTGGGAGGATTACTTACCATCATTCTGATGGCCATATTATTGATCCTGGTACCGGCTTTCTGGTCACTGAATCCTTAGCAAACATTAGATTACATGCATAACAGGTTGCCTGTTTTTTTAAGAGAAAAGGCAACCTGTTTTATGCCGGTGCAGAACCAAGTAATTTGATAGCCATATAGGCCATCAGCCCGGTAGAAATTTCAAGTGCATCCTCATCAATAGAAAAGGTGGCCGTATGCACCGGCGAAACAATATTTTTTTCAGGATTGCCCGTGCCAATACGGTAAAAACAGGCCGGAATCTGTTGTGAGTAATAGGCAAAGTCTTCCGATGCCATCCAGGTGCCAAGTTCAACAACGTTCTCCGGGCCAAGGTATTCCATGGCGGCTTGTGACGATAAATTGGTCACAACCGGGTTGTTGTGCAAACAGGGGTAGCCTAATCTGATTTCAAGCGATATGCCGCCCGCAAAGTCCGTGGCAACTTTTTCGGTTATACTTCTTAACCGGCCATGCACTTCTTTGCGCCAGGCCTCATCCATCGTTCTGAAGGTGCCTTCGATGGTTACCAGGTCAGGTACCACATTGGTGGCACCGGCACCGGTAATCTTTCCGAAAGCAAGTACAGAGGGTATTTTTGTTGCGGCAAGCTCTCTTGCAAAATTTTCCAGTGCCACCAATAATTTTGCAGCCGCATACAGTGGATTAATAATACCGGCCGGAACTGCTGCATGGCCACCTTTTCCTTTCACGGTAAGGTACAGTTCATCGGAAGAGGCCATGTATTTGCCGGCGAAAAAACCGCTCTTGCCAGCCGGCAGTTGTGTAAAAACATGCTGCGCCAGAATTACATCCGGCCGGGGATTTTCCAAAACACCTTCTCTGATCATCATCGATGCACCTCCGGGTAGTTTTTCCTCTCCCGGCTGAAAGATCAGCTTGATGGTGCCCTCAAACTCTTCTTTAAGAGTGCTGAGCATTTTAGCAGTGCCAAGCAACGAAGAGGAATGCACGTCGTGGCCGCAGGCATGCATAACCCCTTCCTGCTGCGATTTGTATTCGACCTCATTTTTTTCTGTAATCGGTAATGCATCCATATCGGCCCTGAGCGCCACCACTTTTTTATCCGGGTTTTTTCCTTTGATGAGTGCCACAATACCGGTACCTGCAATTCCCGTCTGATGTTCTATTTTCCAGTCTGCAAGCAGGCCTGCTATGTATGCAGATGTTGCATATTCCTGGAAAGACAATTCAGGATGGGCATGCAAATGACGGCGTATTCCAATCACTTCCTGCTTTAGTTCTTTCGAAAGCTGTTTTATCTTTTCAATAGAGATCATCTGTCAGATTGTAGTTGACAAAGTTGATGATTATTTCCCGTTGCAGAAAAGTAGCAGTGTTATTTGATTTAGTGAAGCAGGTAACCTACCTTTTGTTCTGTAAAACCTGCAGGCGCTGAAATACGAGATCATTTATCGAATTATTTTTTTGTATGCACTCTTTTCGTGTATACAAGATCTGTATGCGCAATCGCCACCCGCCCTTCGTTTTACCAGGTACACTGCTTCCGGCGGGCTTTCTTCCAATACGGTAACCTGCATACTGGAAGACAGCCGTGGCTTCATGTGGTTTGGCACACAGGATGGATTAAACAGGTTCGACGGAAAAAACTTTGTGGTTTTCAAGCATGATCCGGATGATGCTGCATCCATTGCCGGAAACGTGGTCAACGACCTCGCGGAAGATAGCAGCGGGATTATCTGGATAGGCACCGCTGATGCGGGTTTATGCAGTTATGACTATAAGAGTAACCGTTTTACTTCCTATCCATTTGAAAAAGGTGATTTTATATTGAATTTTATTCCTAATGTTCAATCAGTAGCTATTGATGATGCTCAACTTGTTTGGGTTGGGGCTGAAAAGTTGGGCTTATTTTGTCTGAACGCAATCACCGATTCTTTCACTTACCTGGGAAACCGGAATGTTCGTGCCAGCCGCACTGTAAATGATGTGGTGATTAGTAAAAATGGACGTGTCTATTTTGGCACCATCGGCACCTCACTTAACTACAAAGAATTGGATGGTACATATAAAACCATTGACAACTATGCTACCAGCAACCTTTATCCCGGATATACCATTACCACTGTATTTTGCAACAGCAAGAATGAAGTTTGGTGCGGCGGTTGGGATAACGGCCTGTATTTTTTCAATAGCGCTACTGACAAGCTGGAGCAGAATCTGTTCGAAACAAATAAGCCATTCACCTATTCCGGAAACGAGCTTCATGCAATAAATGAAGATCAGTACGGCATGTTGTGGCTGGGTATGAAACTGGGTGATTTGTATCTCTTTAACCCGGTCAATAAACAATCAATTCATTATCCTACTCAGAAAAATGATCCGGATGGGTTGAAAGCCGGCCGGATCTATGCAATATATCGCGACCGCAATAATCGGATGTGGCTCGGTACGGATGCCGGTGTCCAGGTATTCGACCCCTTATTGAATCCGTTTGAGATTGTTGACCTGGAAGCAAAGATTGCTTTGCCGGATGTGAATCTGAAAGTGATGGACTTTCTGCTTGATAAAGATCATACACTGTATATCGGAACGAAATCAGGATTACTGATAAAGAATAAGAATCAGGATGATTTCTACCTGAAAACATTCCGTTATAAAAACCAGGTATTAAACATCAATAAAATCTTTCGCGATAGCAAAGGCACCATTTACCTCGGAACTCAAAGCTCCATGTTTGTCTTTGACCGTAATAAGCTTTCACTGAAAACCGTCAACTACTTTTCGGACAATTTTAAGTACTTCGATTTTTTTGATATTGGCTCTTCCAATGTTAATGCTATTGCTGAAGCGGTTTTTATGAATGATACTGTCTTGTGGGTATCTGCTTATGGTCATGGCATCTGTCTCTTCGATCGCAATACTTTGCGTGGAGGCATTGGCATTATCGGTAAGCCGCCGGAGTTGCATAATCTTATCAGGAAAATTGTGGTCGACAGCAAAGGAAGGGCTTGGATGATCGGTGCTTCCATGGGTTTGATTACCGATATCACCAGCACGTACTTTTCTATGGATGACAGTTTGTGGCGACAGCATCCAAAAGTTTCCAAACGGGTGATTGACAGCTTTGGAATGTTTAACGGTAAAACATTCAGCGGTGGCGACAAAGCATATTCACTACGAAGCAATGATGTCTTCGATATGCTGGAGAATGAAGACGGCACATTCTGGATCACGACAAAAGGCAGTGGTTTGTATTTATTTAATCCTGCAGACAGTGAAAAAACATTCATTCATTTTCAGTCGCAACATCAGAACCTGGAAGGTATTGCGCAAGATAAGCATGGTAACCTCTGGATTATTGCAGCCGGGGGTATTGATTTTTTTGACCGGCGCACCCAGACATTCTTCCGGTACGACCAGGTGTATGGAATTCCGGAAGAAGGCGTGAGCGGATATTTTTATAAAGATGAAGCCGGGTACCTGTATGCCGGTGGAAATGGTTTTTACCTTCGCTTCAGGCCGGAAGAGGTGCAACGCAATCTGCGGCCGCCGCCGGTATATATTACACATTTAAAAGTACTGGATCAGCCGGCGGATTCACTTTTATTGCAAAACAGTATTCGGCTGCCACACCATCAGAATTTTATTTCCTTCGAAATGGCCGCGTTAAATTATACCAATGCCGCCGCTAATCAGTTCAGGTACCGGCTGGAAGGATTTGACAAAGACTGGATTCAGAGTAACGACAACCATCAGGCTATCTATACCAACCTTCCTCCGGGAAAATATACACTTCAGGTAAGGGCTTCCAACAACGATGGCGTATGGAATGAAACCGGTACTTCATTGCAGATTATCATTGATCCCCCGTGGTGGAAAACCTGGTGGTTTTATGGATTAATGTTTATTGCAATAGGTGCAACGCTCTATGGAATTTACCGGTATCGCATGAATCAATTGCTGAAACTGCAAAACATCCGCAATAAAATTGCCCGCGACCTGCATGATGATATTGGTTCCACCTTAGGCAGTATCTCTTTTTTCAGTGAAGCAGCCAGGCAGCAGTTGAGTAACAACAATATTGAAGCCTCTCAAAAGGTAATTGAGAAGATTGGCGACAATTCACGCAACATGATTGAGACCATGAGCGATATTGTCTGGTCGGTAAATCCTGAAAATGATTCAGTCGATCACCTCACTACACGGATGCAGGCATTGGCTGTTGACATCCTTTCCTTGCAGGATATCAGGCTGAAGTTTCATGCAGATGAAAAACTGAAAAAGATGAAACTGAATATGGAGCAACGCAAAAACATTTTTATGATTTTTAAAGAAGCACTGTATAACATTGTGCGGTATGCCGGTTGCACAGAGGTAGAAATATCGCTTCAGGATACCGGAAAGCAAGTGATGATGGTGATTCGCGATAATGGAAAGGGGTTTGATATGGCCGCTGTTAAAAGCTATAATGGCAATGGCCTGAAGAATATGAAATCCAGGGCCAGTGAAATTGATGCAGGTATTAGTATTCAATCTGCAGTACAAGCGGGTACTACGATCAGGCTTCAGATGAACAAAAGCTGAATGGGGAAACATTCGCTTCACCCGCGCAGCATTTCAGCAAAGAGTTGTTTGGTACCGCAACAAGCAATGTATACAGCTCACTATCCCCCGATTGAGGGATTGCAATTTGCCATATTTGCATGCACATTTGTGAAATGAACACGATACGGGTTACCATTTTCGACGATAGTAGTTCTATTCGTGAAGCAATCTCATTGCTGATTGACAGCAGCCCTGGTTATTCACTGGCCGGAAGTTATGCAGATGCAACGCATTGTATCGAAGTGCTGGAGGCAGATCCGGCGGATGTGGTGCTGATGGACATTGACATGCCGGAAGTTACCGGCATACAGGCTGTGCAGCAAATTCATGCTCATTTTCCGGCTATTCCCATCATCATGCTTACGGTGTTTGACCACCAGGACAAGGTGTTTGAATCGCTTTGTGCAGGCGCTGTCGGTTACCTGTTGAAGAATACACCGCCGGCCCGGTTACTGGAAGCCATCCGCGAAGTATATGAAGGAGGCGCACCCATGACGCCTTCCATTGCGCGTAAGGTAATGTTGCATTTTCAGCGAAATGAAACCATTACCGCAAGTGAAGATTATCATTTGAGTCCACGCGAAAAAGAAGTACTGACACATCTTGTAAACGGATTGTCGTATAAGATGGTGGCTGCACAGATGGGGATCACGTATGAGACCGTTCGCACCCATTCAAAAAAGATTTACGATAAGCTGCATGTGTCGTCTATGACGGAAGCTGTGGTAAAAACCATCAATCAGCGGTTGTTGGGTTTTTTGTAGTGGATGACTGTAACATGCTTTGCAGTTAATGAATTTCATTTTGCAAAGAGCGTTACTTTCTGCTGCCATACGCGTTTTTGTTTTGCAGCAGGTGGACGCTCATCCATTGATCGCCACATTAAAGTGTGGCAACGTTTATTGATCTGTGCCTGGTATGGCAGCGTAAATATTTCATCTATCACCTGGCTGAATTCATTAAAGCCGGGAATGATGATTTTAAAGAAAGCGAATAGAAATTTCACCACGGAATTCCTTTCACAAATACCTTATCAGGAACAATAAATGCAGTTGGAAACCCGGATTTAATCTCCTCCATAAATTTGGTGGCTTGTGCCCGGGAAATGAAATCGCCTACTCGCAGTTTGAGTTGCGGTTGCTGATATACTACATAGGCATTAACTTCCGGATACTCCTGCATAAATTTCGATTTCATATCCATTACCAGCGTGCGGTTGGTGTTGGATGTTAATTGTACCCTGTATCCGTTAACCGCCCTTTTTTCTGTCCCAAATTTTTGGTAGAGCCGCATTACTTTTTGCACACCGGTATCCTGCACTATGGATATTTCGCCGGTTTGCGCAGTAAGAAACAGTGGCAATGCAAGCAATATGGAAATAAGAAAAAACTTCATGCAGTGTAAATCATTGCTAAAGAAACAAATTTTGACGAAATGTGATTGATGATTCTTTTGAAAGGGTATTCTTTGTGATATTACTGCCCTTCGACTTCGCTCAGGGACCACCCTTCGAGTTCGCTCAGAGAATAAAAATATCCGGTCACCGAGCGAAGCCGAAGTGCCGGATTTTTTTGTAAGCAGCTACTCAGGCTTCCACCTTTTCCAAAATATCCATGGCTGAAGAAGTGCCGATACGATCAGCACCGGCTTCCAGGAGTTGAAGAATCTGCTTCTTTGTTTTAATGCCGCCCGATGCTTTGATCTTGATTTTTTTAGGAAGCAATTCCCGAAGGGTTTCAATCATTTCTACAGTAGCACCTTGTCCGATATAGCCGGTAGATGTTTTTACATAATCTACTTCCGCTTTTACAGCAAGCGTGCAGGCTCGTTTTAAATCACTTTCCGATAACATGCCTGCTTCGATAATCAGCTTCACGATCTTCCCGCGCAGGTGAGCCAGTTGCGTAATACTCTGCAATTCTTTCAGCACATCTTTGTCGTTGCCGGAGTAGAAGGCGCCGAGATTCATCACCACATCCAGTTCATGGGCTCCGTCTTCCATGGCGCGTTTGGCTTCTTCCACTTTAATATACGCACTGGAATAACCAAAGGGGAAACCTAACACGGTTGCTACTTTCACCTTCTCATTTTCAAGAATGGTGAAAGCATTGCGTACATAATAAGGAGGTACACAAACGGTTGCAAACTGGTGTTCCACCGCTTCACTGCACAGTTGTTTGATCTGTTGCAGGGTAGTTTCCGGCTTTAATAAGGTGTGATCTATTTTAGAGGCTATATCAATACCTTCACGCTTCTTTTCCATGACAGTTCTTATATTTTTTTCCGCTGCCGCAAGGACATGGATCATTTCTTCCTGTTTTTGCACCTACGCGTATGGGTTCTAATTTCCTGGGTGCTTCTTCCTGGCCATTGGTACGTGCATTACCGTTGTTTTCCGCATTTACCGGCACATTGCTCATAGCGGCACCGCGCCCTTCACGCATCCTGCTGTAATCTGTTCTTTCCTGCACCCGTGCCTGGTTAACCTGCTGAACAGGCTGATTGGGCAAGCCGGCTTTGAAGAGGAACGAAATTACTTCGCGGTTAATTTCACCCAGCATCTTTTTAAATAATTCAAAGGCCTCAAACTTATAGATGAGCAATGGATCTTTTTGTTCGTAACGCGCATTCTGCACCGATTGCTTCAGGTCGTCGAGCTGGCGAAGGTTTTCTTTCCATGCATCATCAATAAAAGAAAGCGTGATGCCGCGCTCAAATGATTTGATGACTTCACGGCCGTTGGATTCATGTGCTTTTTTCAGGTTGGTAACTACCTGCATGCCACGGATACCATCGGTAAAAGGCACAACAATGTTTTCGATGGTTTCACCCCTGTTCTGGTATACATCTTTAATTACCGGCGTAATGGTATCCGAGAGATTCTGCATCTTTCGTTTATACACTTCCGTAACTTCTTCATAAAGGCTATGGGCTAAGGCAGCAGGCTTATTATTTTTGAAAGCTTCGGCGGTAATCCGGGTATCGGTAGAGAGAAAACGGATCACATCGAACTTAAATGCCTCGAAGTCGTTTGCATCCTGGTGCTGCACTACGAGCTCTTCGCAAAGATCAAACACCATATTATTCAGATCATACGAAAGGCGCTCTCCAAACAGGGCATGCCTGCGTTTTTTATAAATCACTTCACGTTGGGCATTCATTACATCGTCGTACTCGAGCAGGTGCTTCCGGATACCGAAGTTATTTTCTTCCACTTTTTTCTGCGCGCGTTCTATTGATTTGGTGATCATGGAATGCTGTATCACCTCCCCTTCTTTGTAGCCAAAGCGGTCCATAAAACCTGCTATACGATCGCTGCCGAATAAGCGCATAAGGTCATCTTCGAGTGAAACATAAAACTGTGTTTTTCCCGGATCTCCCTGTCTTCCTGCACGGCCACGCAACTGCCGGTCAACACGGCGGGCTTCATGTCGCTCTGTACCAATAATGGCAAGTCCGCCGGCTTCTTTTACGCCTGGACCCAGTTTAATGTCGGTACCCCGGCCGGCCATATTGGTGGCAATGGTTACCGCACCGGACAACCCGGCTTCTGCTACAATCTCTGCCTCCCGCTGATGTTGTTTGGCATTTAATACATTGTGTTTGACATTTTTGAACTTGAGCATACGCGACAGCAGTTCAGACACTTCCACATTGGTTGTACCTACCAATACCGGTTGCCCTGCTTTGCTGAGTTTGATGATTTCATCAATTACCGCATTGTATTTTTCGCGTTTGGTTTTATAAACAAGATCCTGTTCGTCTTTACGGATCATCTGCACATTGGTGGGAATCACCACCACATCCAATTTATATATAGACCAGAATTCACCCGCTTCCGTTTCTGCGGTACCGGTCATACCGCACAGTTTGTGGTACATACGGAAATAATTCTGCAGTGTAACGGTTGCGAATGTTTGCGTGGCTGCTTCCACCTTCACGTTTTCCTTTGCTTCAATAGCCTGGTGCAAACCATCTGAATAACGCCGACCGTCGAGAATACGGCCTGTCTGCTCATCCACAATTTTTACTTTGCCGTCCATCACCACATACTCGTTATCCTTTTCAAAGAGGGTATAGGCTTTCAGCAATTGTTGCAGGGTGTGAATGCGTTCGCTTTTGATGGCGAAGTCCTGCATGAGCTGATCTTTCTTCGCAATTTTTTCTTCCGGAGTGGAGGCAGATTTTTCGATTTCCGCAATCATGGCACCAACATCCGGAATAACAAAGAAGCTTTTATCTTCACCGGCTTCTGTAAGCAATTCAATTCCTTTATCGGTAAGGTCTACCTGGTTGTTTTTTTCATCTATCGTGAAAAACAATTCCGCGTCAGCCTTGGGCATTTCCTTCTGACTGTCTGCCAGGTGATAACTTTCGGATTTGAGCATGATGGCTTTATTGCCTTCTTCACTCATGTATTTTATTAGGTTACCATATTTAGGCAAACCCCTGTGTGCGCGTAAGAGTGCAAGCCCGCCTTCTGTAGCGCCGGTTTTTCCCGCATCAATTAATTTCTTTGCATCGTTCAGAAACTGGTTTACCACCCGTTTCTGTGATTCTACCAGCTTGAGGATGCGTGGCTTCATCTGTTGAAACTGCTGATCATCGCCTTTCGGAATGGGGCCGGAAATAATCAAAGGAGTACGCGCATCATCAATCAATACAGAATCCACTTCATCCACCATGGCATAATGCAGTTTGCGCTGCACCAGTTCTTCTTTCGACCTCGACATATTATCTCTCAGGTAATCGAATCCGAATTCATTATTCGTACCATACGTGATGTCGCAATTATACGCGGCTTTGCGCTCAGCGGAATGCGGAGGATAGTTATCGATGCAGTCGACGGTGATTCCCAGGAATTGGAATAATGGGCCATTCCATTCACAGTCACGTTTTGACAGGTAATCGTTAACGGTTACAAGGTGTACACCAAGGCCTGTAAGTGAATTGAGGTAAGAGGGTAACGTGGAAACCAGCGTTTTGCCTTCACCGGTGGCCATTTCCGCAATTTTCCCCTGGTGCAGCACGATGCCTCCTATTAGCTGCACATCATAATGAACCATTTTCCAGGTTACAGGTAATCCTCGTACCAGCCAGGTATTGCTGTAAATCGCTTTATCATCGGCTATCGTCACGAAATCTTTTTTTGCTGCAAATTCCCGATCCAGGTCAGTTGCAGAAACGGTAATCGTGGCATTTTCTGTAAAACGGCGTGCCGTCTCTTTCATTACGGCAAAAGCTTCAGGCAGGATTTCATTCAGTATATCTTCCAGCTTCTGATCGCGGTCTTTCTCGAGCGCATCAATCTTTTTGTATAATTCTTCTTTCAGGTCAAATGATACCTCATCGCGTTCCGCTTCCGATTTCAAGTCCGTTATTTCCTGGTCGATATCGGCAATATGCGCCTGAATGCGTGTTTTGAATTCGCCGGTTTTGGCCCTGAGCTCATCATGAGAAAGTGAAGACAGCATGGCATAAGCCGCTTTAATTTCTTCAACGATGGGCAGAATAGCGCGGACATCTTTATCTGATTTATTGCCGCCAAGTAATTTAGTAAGGAAACTTAACATGTTAATTCGTATTTAATGTCTTTCCTGACATGCCTGAGCATTGTTTATTTCGCTTACCGGAAACTCGCTAAAGCAAATTTTATTTGCAGGAATCACGAAGCAATGAAAAGCGATAAAAAAGGAGGACAAAGTTAATTTAAAAATTCCGACGGTGAAGAAGTAAAATAAAAGCAATTGTTTCCCAAAAGGCGTTCCGAATACGATATGATAGACAAGATGTCAGTTAAGACTGATCTTCTGTGGTCCGATAAAGGCGCCCGTAACGCTGCAGATATGTTAAGTAAATGCGAAGGAAACGATTATGAATTAGGAATGTGCTCCATACCGGATACTGATCTGCCAGGGATGATTTTTTCGTTATGAATTACGGGGATCATTGCAACGATATTTATTACAATCTGATTTTTGCACGATAACCTGAATGGAATATTTACCAACCGGATGCCTGAGCTATTATTGCTATTTTAAGTCGTGAAGTTATCGCCGGATACCAAACTCATCTTAATTTCTTATTGCCGGTATGTCGGGTTGCGTCGCGGGCGTTTTTCTTTTGCAGGTTTGACTCCAGTGCTTTGGTGAGATCGATGCCGGTTTGGTTGGCAATGCAAATAAGTACAAACAATACATCTGCCAGTTCATCTTCAAGATTTTTCTCCAGATCGGTTTCTTTGAATGATTGTTCCCCATATCGCCGGGCGATGATGCGGGCCACTTCTCCCACTTCTTCCGTAAGCATGGCCATATTAGTGAGTTCATTAAAATACCTGACACCGGTAGTTTTTATCCAATGGTCAACCTGTTCCTGGGCTTCTGAAAGGTGCATATGCAAATAAAGTTTTTGGCTGCCTGATCAAAGTTGTTTTCTGCTTACTTCTTCCATACCAGATGGCGACTCGCTGATTTTAGGTAAGGGAGTATTCAATGCCTTGCCGCCATGCTGCTTCAGGAGCTGTGACATCCGGATCGTATTGTCAACGAGCTCTTTAACGGAACGGTCGATGTAAACGGATTTGGAAAATAACTGGATATTCCGGTCCATGTCTTCTGCCGACCATCCACGGCTCCATCCCACGAAACTAAAAGGAGGGAACGTGAATCCAATATCGGTTAGGAAAACCATCATCTGTGCTGCAACAGCCTGAATATTATCCTGGCCGCCTGTAATAATCAGCGAGGCCACTTTGTCTTTAATGAGCACACGGTCTTTGATGGTAATCTGATTCTGCACACAATTCAGCCTTTCCACCATTTTGAAGTAAAGTGAAGAAGCGGTGCCCCACCGTATGGGTGTAGCAAACAAGACCACATCGGCCCAAAGAATCATTGCCCGGTAGACTTCATTCATTCCATCCTCAGGATTCATTTCTGAGATAGAACACGGCCAGGTACAGGCATTCTGGTGTTGTGAATAGTAACCTTCGCAATGGCGAAACTCCAGGTCGCGCAGTTTGATCATTTTTGTAGCAGCGCCATACTTTGATGTTGCATATTCAAGCGCTTTTTCAAGAGCAGCCTCTGATGTAGAATACCGGGGAATTGCTCCATTCATGTTTGTAGAAGAGATTCCTAAAACGTTGCAGGAGTCCGCTGAGGTCTGGTATTTTAGTTTCTCCAGGTCTTCCAGTAGTTTTTTTTCAGGGTGCTCTGCATGTTTTGCCTTAACGATAGGTTTTTCGCTAACAAATATTTTCCCGTTTTCCACCTTCACTTCATACAAAGCCTGCTGGTCATGATAACCCGGCGGGGCGCTGCCGGTTTTGATATTGTATTCCCATCCATGCCAGGGGCACGTTACATACAGGCCATCATATTTTTTTTCAACCAGGCCCATTGATAACGGCCCTGCTTTGTGCAGGCATGCATTGGCGATTGCGGTGATCTCCCCGTTAAAATGAAACAATGCAATTTTTACAGCACCAAGAGCAACTGCTTTTTGAGAACCTTCAGGAAGGCTTTCTGCCGGTAACACTTCGATATAGTTCATGGCCGTAAATTTTTTATAATTTGATTCAGGTAATATTCCCGTCTCTTTTGCCGGATTCAGGGTAGCTTGGTCATTTCTGCAGGTTACAACGCGCTGCTACCGGATAATCCTTATTCCGGAGGCAGGATCAGTTTTCAAAAGCAGCCAGTCATCCACCTGAGTAACGCTTCCGGATACTTCAACTGGCATTCCGACATACGACAATATCCTGTCATTTACAGGGTTACCCAGCGTATCGCGCAATATGAAAAATGTCTCGCGGCCTTTTTCATTCCTGATCATCAGCATCGGTTGAATGCCCCCTGCAATGCAGCGAATGGCACAGTCGCTGTGTGGCTTACCTTCTCCCGGTTTCATGACTCCGAAATAGCATTTGGGGTCGATGATTTGTCCGGACAAAGTGGCCCTGCTCCGTTCTGTAGTTTTTGTCTTTGCCATACCAGCCAGCTGGTCTTTTGAAGCAGGGGTGATCACAAGCAGTGCTTTTTCCTTTTCTGTAAGTTCCAGCAGTGTTACTCCTTTGTTATAAATGAGTTTGCCACGTAATTTAATCCAAAGTTTGTTAAGCTCAACTGAATTATTTGCCGCCACACTATTGATTACCGGTTCTGCCCCGAACTTTCCGTAATTAACCAATGGTATTGTTTTGATTACCGGATTTCCATAGAGGTCTTTACCATAGAATGTTTTGATAGCCGGAAATGGTTGCACCATCAATATACCTTCCAGTTCCGTCACTTTGTTTCTTTCGAAAATACCTGCAGCGAATTTTTGCTGATTCGAAACAACGATTGAAATGGTGAAATACATCACCACTAAAATTGCAAAGATTACAAGCCTGATAAAATTCCGGTATTCGGGAGGTGCCTTGGGCAGGTATCCGATGTAAAACGATTCAGGTTCTTCCGGTTTTCGCAGTATTTTCATGTTGAAGGAATGAAAAGTTCACTTGGTAACAGCATGCATTATTTTTTTTCTAACCGCACCGGTTCCACCCGGGTTCCTTCTTTATGAGGTTCCGGGTGGATATAAATAAATCCATCAACAACTTTAAGATCGTAGGTAGCTATTTTTTCCTTGAAGGGCGGAGGTGCACAGCCATCTTCCGGACGGTATTGATAACCATGCCAAGGGCAGGTAACACAGCCGTCAATTATTCTCCCTTCTCCCAGCGGCCCCATCTGGTGTTTGCATACATTGGAGATGGCCGATAGTTTGCCATCATATTTAAAAACAGCTATACGTTCATGGTTAGCAATGAAAATTTTTGCATGGTTTTCCATAATTTCTTCCGCAGGGCATGCTGGCAAAAACCCATCCGCAGTCAGGTTTTGCAGACGCTTGTCTTTCCTCCATTCTATCAAACCACTGAACACATGAATACCGGTCAGCCAAAACATCCCAAATAAGACCAGAAGCAACATATTGATATGATGTTCCAGTTGAACCACACCCAGCATAATATGCATCACCACCAGGGCATAAGCCAGGTAAACCATCATATGCAGTGATTTCCAGGTGGAAGGAGTTAGATTTTTTAACCAGAAGTCGTGACTTGTGGCGGCCATCAGCAGTAATATGAGTAAAGCGAAAAACCCCAGTACCTGAAACGGAAAATGGATGAATGAGTCATAATGGGTATTCGACGTAAATAGTGAGACAAATGGATTGACATTACCCAATGCATGAAATTGCACCAGGTTCAAAACACCATGAAACAGTGCGATAACAAATAAGCTGACTCCCATGTGCCGTCGATTATAGAGCAGGATAAGAAAACGTTTATCAATTCTTGCCAGCGGGCCGATGGATAAAATCAAATGCAACAGCAAAGCGGCCAGTGTTCCGGTAGCGCGGATGAATATTATTTCTATCGTAGCCTCCGGGAAAAACTTAACATGAAGTAAAACAAAGAGGATGAGATAGAAAAGCATCAGGCACCAAAGAACAAGGTCATAATGCCATTTCTGCCGGTTCCAGGATATTGCTTTGTATGAATAGCTCATTATGAATCTGTATTTTCAAAAAGGAATATCAGCAAGTTTCCTGTATCTCAGAAATCAACATGACTCAGCACTTCCTGCCTGATGGTATCCTTTACTGTTATTGAAAAAGGAGGTTGGATTTCTTGTAAATTGAAAAGGTAGCTTGCATCTCCACCCATCATGCCCAGTATTTTTTGTGTAGGCTGATCATCAAAGTTTTTTTTATAGCTGATCGAAACCAGTTCAGATGCCGGATTAAACCTGGAAATCTGAGTGATTTCCAGAGTGGTTCCACCTTCATAATTTTTTTTGATATTATATACGTATTCAGCGCTGACCACAGACCGTTTTAATTCCGGAAAGGCGGTATGCTGCCCGGAGAATTCCATTGCCGGAAATTCTGGAGCCAACAGGTAAGCAACGATACTCAGTACCGGCAGGAACAGTCCAATCAGCAACCATAGGATAAAATGCCTTCTGCGGTGTGCCGACATCATAGCTTGTTCTTTTTTGTTAGTAACCGGTAAACCAGAAAGGGCCACAATAGGATGGCGGCAGGCAGTATAATCAACCGAAAACTGATTGGTGCCCCTCTGGCCTGTTCATCAAACTGATCAACCAGGCGAAATACAAAAAGCAAAGCGAAAAGGCTTCCGGCAATCAGATAAAAGACCACTATGGTGAGCAGGGTGGAAAGCATGATTTGTAACGATCAAATGATGCATTGAAATGAATTGCAATTTACATTATTGCAATTAAAGTTGACCGTCTTAAATACTTCCTATTTCTTTTTTTGTGTTTTATGAGTTTGGCCGCATCAAATGCGCAAAGGGTGCGCCTTGCTCTTGAAGACGAACAAGACTCTCATCAGACACCTTCCGGTGATCTTGCAGCAGGTATGATGCCGTTACTGCTTATTGAATAAATAATTTGCCAGTTACCAAGGTGTTATTGTCCGGATCCGTAAGCCTGAAGAAATACACACCATCAGGTAACCCATTCCGGAATATTTTTATGCTGGTACCATTCAGTTGGTGCATTACCGATACCTGTTTGCCCTGCATATCAAGTATCATTAATGTACCGTTATGCATCTGGTAATGATCAGTAAACTGCAACATTGTATACGTATCAAAGGGATTTGGAGCAACCACGATGTTTTGCCCGGCCTGTATTGTTTGCATACTGACGGAAAGCACCACAAATGTATCGGAGGCGGTTGAACAGCCCGGAGGATAGGTAACGACCACGCTGTATGTTCCATTCACGAGTGGAGTATAGGATTGACCGGTGGCCCCGGCTATTGGTGAGCCATCATAAAACCATTGATTGCCTTCAGGCTCGCTTGAAATAAGGTTGTTATCGACAAAAGTAATAACCGGTACCGGAGGAAACGCAACCACAGTTACCAGCAGAGAAGTATCCGGTGAAGCGCATAAACCCGATGCAGACAATGTAATAAGACCTGTTGTGTTGCCAAAGACAACCGTAATAGCGGTATCACCTGATGATGCTATGATGGTGGCATCTGATGGTACCGACCAGGAAAAACTGAAACCATCAACAGGAGCAACCGAATAGTTGGCGGTGTCTCCGCTGCAAACCAATGTGTCGCCTAGTATGGAAAATAATGACGTTGCATCAGAAATAACAACCACTGACAGGAACGTATCGAGTGAGGTGCAATTGCTGCCAGCCACTACGGTAATATCACCGGAAGTGTTTCCAAATTGAACGGTAATCATGGTGTCGCCCTGCATGCTAAAAATTGTGGCATCAGCCGGAACTGACCAGGAATACGAAAATCCGGGAATTCCTGCAATAGCATAAGTAGCGGTATCACCGTTGCAGACCGTGGATTCTCCCGCGATCGGCGTTAATGAAACAGGCTGTTCTGCCACGATAACTGTTAACGAGGTATCCTGGAAAGCGCAGACACTTCCGCCAAACACCGTGATGTTGCCTGTATTGTTGCCAAACACTACGGTGATAGAAGTATCTCCTGATGTTGCAATAATGGTTGCATCCAAAGGGACTGCCCATGAATAATCGACACCGGGTACAGAAGGTATGTAGTAAACGGAAGTATCTCCCGCACACAAAGTACTATCTCCAATGATTGCCTGTATAGGAGGAACCGGCGGTTCTACAAAAACAAACAGGGTAGAGGTGACGGTATCGCATGAGGAGATTGCAGAAAACACGACATTACCTGAAGTGTCGCCAAAAAGTACAGAGATTAAGGTCTGCCCCTGACCGGCAAGCAATATTGCGCCTGCCGGAACCTCCCATAGATAGCTCTCGGCACCGGCAACTTCCGAAACGATATAAAGGGAGGTATCCCCGCTGCACAATGCAGTAACCCCTGTGATATCATCCGGTGCCGACAATAACTGGGTAACCTGTACATACAAAGAAGCTTCATACGTATTACAATCGGCTGCACTGGCGACAATTGTAATTTCACCCGAAGAAGAACCGAACAATACGGCAATTAGCGTATCCCCTTGTCCCGATAAAATGGTGGCATCATCCGGAACGGTCCATTGATAGGAGGTTGCGCCATCAATCGTGTTAATCTCATAGACGTGAGTGGTGCCTTCGCAAACGGCAGTATCTCCAATCAGGCTGTCAATAAGCACTAACTGTCCGGTAATATCTACAGTAAAAAACGTGGATAGGGTATCGCAAAAACCATTGGCTGTCACTCCAATATCCCCTCCGGTGGTATCAAATTGTACCACCACGAAGGTGTCTCCCTGCGAATAAATAACGGAAGCACCGGCAGGCAAACTCCAATTATATGAGAAAGCGTTAGCCACGCTGTTGATTAAGTAGGAACCTAAACCAAACAGGCAGCTCGTGCTATCGCCGCTAATGGTACCAATGGTGCCCAGGGCTTCCTGCAAAGTAACCGGAATACTGGTTGAGGTCTGATCGCAATCATCGGAAGCGGTAACGGATATGGTGCCGGAGGTATTTCCAAATGCCACCACAATCATGGTATCAAACTGTGCAACTATCGAAGCATCGGCCGGGACAGTCCATGTATAGGTTATTGCGTCGGGAATGGGTGAAATATAATAGGAAGCTGTATCACCTGCACAAAAATCAGCTGAGCCATTAATTGATCCTGCAACCTGCAAAGGTGGAATGACGGTGATATAGGCTTCTGATATAGATGTATCGCAATCGGCGCCTGCCACTACCTTAATCAATCCTGACATTACACCAAAGGTTACCTTGATAGCCGTATCTCCACTTAAGAATACATAAGAAGCATCGGGCGGCACAGTCCACTCATACGAGTTTGCACCACTGATTGGTGCGATCGAATAATTCTTGGAAATGCCATGGCACACAGTTTTGGCGCCATCAATTTTAGCCAAAACATCCAGTGGTACCGGGCATGGTGTAAACTTGAAAATGCTTCCCAATCCTCCTGCAACATATCCGGTATCTTCTTCAGTAAAAAAGATACTGCTTAATCCGGAAGGATTTAAGTCATCTACAACCCAGGTTTCCCCGCCATCTTTTGTTTTAATAATTGAACCGGCATCATCTACAAACCAAATAAGGGTATTGGTAGTAAAATCTCCACGCCTGATGGTTCGTCCGGGCGGGCCGGTATATATCTCTTCCCAGGTATCGCCACCATCCAGTGACTGCAGGATAAATTCATGTCCTCCGTTAGGGGATGTTCCACCGCCTGCATAGATTTTGTAATTTTTTGTGATCAACAGGGCCGGTATGGCTTGTGATGATGTGTAAACTGATTCCCAGGACATTCCACCATCGTAGGTTCTTAATATAACGCCATTGGAGAATCCTATGCTGCCGGTGGCAAATCCGGTATCATTGGTAAAGAACTCTATGTCCAGGAGGTCATGGCTGAAACCCGTATTCAAAGAATCCCAGGTAACGCCAACGTCTGTTGTTTTCAAAAATACCCCACCGCTTCCGGCCACATAACCCACCTCTTTGGTCGGAAAATCCAGTGCACGAAAATTTACATCGAGGGCTGACTGAAGGTTAACCTGCTCCCAAGTCTCCCCCGTATCATTTGACTTTACCAGGGTACCGTAAAATCCGCAGGCAAATCCTTTTACATTCGTGTTAAAAGCTACGTCACGAAGCGGGTTTGGTGTATCTGAAGGTTTCAGTATCCAGTTCATGCCACCATCAACAGTTTTCAAAATAGGAGCTTCGCTGGGCGCAAAAGCATCTCCAACTGCAAAACCGGTAGTTTCATCCAGGAAATAAATACCGCGCAAGTTGTTGGTAATACCGGTGTTTTGATATTCCCATTGGGCAAGCATAGGTGTTGTAAGCAAACTGCAGCAAAGGAAGAGCAATACGATTTTCAAGGGAATAGTATTATTTGGCGATAGTAAGCATTGTGTAAGATTTCCATTACATGCCGGCGACAGCGAATAACAGCTTACCGGCAAATATACAGCCTCCATCCCATAACAGAAAAACTGAAAGTACCTGGAAGCATTTTAAGATAGTACCGGAATACCGCGTTACTGCAGAACAAAAAATGGAGGTTGCCCCGACCGGGACAACCTCCTGAAGATTGAATAAAAGAGTTAGCAGGTTAGCTGCCCATGGGCTTTTTATCCATAAGGGCCGCAATTGGTTTTACTCCATTACTATGTTCTTTGGATGGCCGTTCGATATTCAACGTCCTGAACACCCAGGACTTGAGTCGCTCATTGTATAAGTACATGACCGGCACGACCAGTAAAGTGATAAACGTTGCATAGCCCAGTCCAAAAACAATAGTCCATGCAAGAGGCCCCCAGAAAACAACATTTTCTCCGCCAAGCCAGATATCAGGTTTAAATTCCGTAAAGAGGCCATAAAAATTGATGTTTAGACCTATGGCAAGGGGTATCATACCAAGAATAGTAGCGGTAGCCGTAAGAACTACCGGCGTCATACGGATCTTTGCCGCTTCTACCACTGCCTCTTTGAGTTCAACACCTTCTTCTATGAGTGTGTCGGTGAATTCTACGAGCAGGATCCCGTTTCGAACCACAATACCAAGCAGGGCAACCACACCTACGCCCGTCATTACGGCCGAGAAGTTCATTCCTGTAAACCCGTAACCAAGCAGTACACCGATCACACTAAAGAATACCTCCGCAAAAATGATGAGTGGTTTTGATATTGAATTGAATTGTGCAACAAGGATGATGATAATGAGAAACAGAGAAATCACCCATGCAATTCCCATAAAGTTGATGGTTTCTTCCATATCCTGGCTTGCACCTGTATAACCAATGGATACATCATCAGGGGCCTGGTAATCTTCCAGGGCGGCTTTTACCTGCGCCATGATCATTGGTTGCTGACTTTCATAACCTGACAGCAAATTCGAACCAAGGGTAACCACCCTTTTCTGATCAATGCGTTTGATTCCGGTATAGGTGTTTGAGTAGTTTATAGTAGCAAAAGCGCTTAGTGGAACCTGGCGGACCTGGCCGTTTGTCTGATCACGGAAGGTAATCTTCAGGTCTTTGAGCTGATCAATACTTTTGCGCTGTTTTTCATCATACCGTATTACAATAGGGAAATCATCATTGGCTTCTTTGTATTTGCTGGCTTCCCATCCATAAATTGCATTCCGCATCTCGAAACCAACGGTTTGTGTAGAGATCCCTTCCCTGTTCATTCTTTCCCTGTCGAGATCGATACTTATCTCAGGTTTGTTAGCCTGTAAGTCAGTTTTCAGTTCTTCAATACCCTGGATGTTCAGCGAATCGAGGTATCGTTTGATATTGTTAGTTGTTGCAATCAATTCGTCAAAGTCATCGCCGGAAATTTCAATATTAATCGGTTTTCCCTGCGGGGGCCCGTTTTGTTCAACACCAACTGTAATCTGAGCTCCCGGAATACCTTTTACGGCTTCCCTGAATTTTTCTACATAGACTACAGATTGCCTGTTGCGCCGTTCCGCGGGTTCGATAAAGGCTACTGAAACTTTTCCTTTATTCGTGCTTACACTCTGGTCAAAAGGATCTTCACTGGCTCCGACAGCTACATTTGAGATGACCGATTTTACGATCGGGTTATCTTTTCCTATTACTTTATAAATTCTGTCTTCCACTATCTGGGTAATAGAGTCCGTTGTTTCCTGGTCGGTTCCGGCCGGCATTACCACGTAGGTAAAAATGAAATTGGGGTCTCCGGTCGGGAATTGCTCCAGTCCGGGTTTTGTGATCATGAGTGCAATAAAGGCGATGCCAAGTGTTCCAAAAATAGAAGTAATTAAAATGACCGGATGTCGTAAGGTCCATTTCAGGAAATTGGCATAGCGGTTTTGAAATCCAGGCCAACCTTTTTTCTGAAAGGTAATAACCCATTTAACCAGTACCAGCTGATACAACCAATAGAGAAAGACCATGGTGATGGTTACATTGCCCAATATTTTATTTACGAAGAACGTTAGAAGCAAACCTGCCGCAATAAAAATTGCCGACCACAAAATCTGTCGTCTTCTGTCAGGCGCATCACCGTCCTGATGCGGCCTCATAAACGTGGCCGCAAAGACAGGATTGATCAGGTAAGCCACCAGCAGCGATGCGGTGAGGGTAATAATGAGCGTAACGGGCAAAGAATGCATAAATGATCCGATTACTCCGGGCCAAAACAGCAGTGGAAAGAAGGGTGCAAGGGTGGTCATCGTTCCTGCAAGCACCGGCACGAAGACTTCGCCGGCGGCATTCTTCGCCGCCAGTTTTATTGGCACCTTGCCATTGCCGAAAAGCCGGTGTGTGTTTTCTATCACCACAATGGCATCATCTACCACAATACCAAGGCCGAGCAGGAAAGCAAAAAGAACGATCACGTTCATCGTGCCGCCCATTGCATCGAGCACGAGGAAAGCGATAAACATTGAAAGCGGAACCGATAAAGCGACAAACATGGCATCGGTCGCGCCCATGAAGAACATCAGCACCAACGTTACCAGTATGAATCCGATGATAATGGTATTGATCAGGTCGGCTACCTGTGTTCTTGTGGTTGTAGAGGTATCACCGGTAATGGTCAGGTTCACATCGGTTGGAACTTCCTTACCAACAACCTCATCCACCAATGCATGAATGTTATCAGAGGCCTCAATAAGATTGGAACCGCTTTTCTTGATTACGTTTAAGGTGATTACCTTTTTGTTATCCAGCTGTGCAAAACTTTCCTGCTCTTTGAAACTGTCTTTGATTTCAGCGATATCTCTCAGGTAGATAGGCTGATTTTGCATGTTGTTTACCGTGAGATTCTGAATCTGGGTAATATTGTCAAACTCTCCGCTTACACTGATACTTCTTCTCACATCGCCCAGTTTGATCGTACCACCCGAAACTATTTTATTTTCACTGTTGATGACGGAATAGATATCGTACATGGAAATCTGTGCCGCCTGCATTTTATACATATCAACATTTATCTGGATTTCCCGCTCCGGCGACCCGATAATATCAACCCTGTTGATCTCCGGTATGGCTTCAATTTTATCCTGCAGCAATTCGGCATACTTTTTTAAATGTGCAAGATCATAGTCACCGCTTACGTTAACCTGCATGATCGGAATTTGTGAAAATTCCACTTTTGCCACATTAGGCCCCCAGGTTGGATCCAGGTCGTTAGGAAGGCTGGTTTTTGCTTTGTCAACGGCATCTTTCACTTTCTGATTGGCTTCGTTGATATCTGTGCCTGAAACGAATTCTACCTGTATAGAAGAATAATCCTGCACGGAACTGCTGCTGATCTTATTCACTCCGTTAATCGCCCCGATTTCTTTTTCCAGAGGCTTCGTGATCAGGTTTTCTACATCAGCCGGTGCAGAGCCGGGATAGATTGTTGCTACATAAATGGTAGGCATGGTAACATCCGGAAACAACTCTTTCGGCAGATGGATATAGGACCGGATGCCCATGATCGTAAGCATCGCCACAATAATAAAAACCGTCGTGCTGTTATCAATAGCCCAGCTGCTTGGTTTGAATTCTTTAAAAACGTGTTTCATTTTTTATCCGTTAAGTATGGAATAACTTCAATCGTATTTTTTACAGGTATGGCTTTTGAATACGGGTGAATTAATATTGAATAGCCTGTCCCGCAACCAGGTCCTGGTAGCCGGCGGTAATCAATTTATCGCCTGCCTTAAGTCCCGAAGTGATCTCCGCCTGACCATTATATATTCTTCCAACGGTCACTGTCTGACGTTGTGCAGTTTTTCTTCCGTTTTCATCAGCCGCCACATACACAAAATCATTTTCGCTGGATTGCTGAACGAGATTTACCGGAACCAGGAATGCATCTTGTTTTTCATAATCCAGTATTTTCATCATCGCAAGCATATTCGGTTTGAAATTATCGTTGGCAGACAGCTTTGCTTCTACCGTGAAAGAACGCGACTGCGAATTGATCACTTTGGCAGCATAACTCACTTTAGAGTCAACTTCCTTATTCAAGTCAGGAAAGAGGATTTTTACTTTGGCTCCTTCCTTTACCTGTTCAGAATACGTTTCTGAAACTTCGCCTTTTACCGTGAGGTTGCTGAAATTTACAACCCTGATGCCGGAATAACCCGGAGAAGCTACCTGCCCGATTTTAATATCGATGGCATCTACCACTCCGTTAATGGGTGAAATGAGTTTGGTCATTTGATACTGTTCATTTAAACTGGCCATTTGTTTTTCCAGCGATTCCTTTTGATTCTTGGCTGTCAGGTATTGCACTTCTGTTCCGATACTCTGTTCCCAAAGGGATTTCTGTTTTTCATACATGGTATTAGCCAGTTCCCAGTTCTTCTTCATCGTTTCCAGTTGTGCATTGATAGTGGCGCCATCAAGGGCAGCGAGCACCTGTCCGCGGCTTACTTTCTGTCCGACTTTAACATAGATATTCTGGATTACGCCCGGCATTTGCGGTGTAACCACCAGGTTGTCTTCCGCATCCACTTTTCCCTGCAGTTCGATATAATGCGCAAAAGGTTGTGTTGCTACTTCTGTTACTGAAACGAGCAACATCCTTTCCGGTTTTTTTGCACCACCTTCTTTTGCGATCTCTTCTTCCAGCTTCTTTATTTTTTCTGTTATGGCCTGATGCTCTTTCTTAAGGCTGTCGAGTTGGGCTTTTTTGTCACCGGCACCGGAAGAACTGCAGGCTGCAATAGTGGATGCAAGGGCCAGTACTATCAGTAGGTTTTTCATGTTGTTTCTGAATGTATTTAACATTGATGTGATTTTTCTTGTTAAGAGTTGATGAACGCAGGATAATTTATGGCAGGTAGTTTTTAGCAAGTGTTCCCAGTGCTACTTCCAGGTCAATTCTTGCTGACCATGCATCATACAAAGCACTGAGGTAGTTATTCTGAGCTTCCTTCAGAGACGTTTCGGCATCAGTCACCTCCAGGCTCGATCCTACGCCCATTTCAAACTTCTTGCGGGAGATGGTTACAATCTCGTTGGCCAGCTCCTGGTTACTTCTTTGTGTTTCCAGGGTGTTGATGGCATTTTCCAGGTTGGATTTCGCATTTGCCACCTGCAGGTTCATGGAGTTCTGAAAGTTGACGAGGTTGTTTTCGCGTTTCATCAATTCCAGTTTGCCCTGTTGAATCTGTCTTGCTTTTTGAAGACCATCAAAAATGGGCAGGTTAAACGTAAAGCCGATAAAAGCGGTATTATACCATTCGCTGGATGGTATCAGGTCGAACTGATTCACCTGTGCCTGAAAACTGTATCCGCCGATGGCATAGAGGCTTGGCAGGTAACCGAGCTTGTATTGTTTGATGTTCATCTCAGCAAGTGATTTTGAAGTTTGCAGCATCTGGTATTCAACCCGGTTGTTTACATCAGGCATGGCTGCATTTTGCAGTATTTGCTGAAAGTCTGCTTCAAATAAGGTATCTGTCAGTTCAATCTCCTGATTTACGTTCATGCCCATCTGAAACTTGAGCAGGTATTTGCTAACCGTGCGGTATTTTTCCATTTTCTCCATTTCAGAAAGCAGGTTATTATAGCCCACCGCAATCCGGTCAACATCCACTTTTTCCACGAAGCCGGTTTCATACAAAGCTTTGGTATTTTCCAGTGTTTTTTTCAGGCTGATAACATTTGCCTCAAGCTGTTTGTAACGGGCATTTGTAACCAGGGCTGTCAGGTACGCTTTCATTACGCTTTCTGCAGTTTCAATGGTGGTGCGGGTAACGTTCTTAGTGCTCAGTTCTGCGAGGGTCTTGCTGGCTTTGATGCCAAGAAAATACCGGCCATCAAAAACGAGTTGTGAAGCATTCAGGCTGGCCGTTCCATTGTATTGTGTTCCAAACTGGATAGCCTGGTATGTGCCGGGCTCTCCGCCAAAAAACTCAGCCGGAATCAGCGAGGTGGGCAGCTTCAGGTAATCGGCAAAATCAAACTGTCCGCTGATCTGTGGCAACGCAATACCCGTGTATTCCTGCGATTTACGTTGCGATATTTCAGCGTCAAGCGAAGCATTTTTAACCGCAATCTGGTTTTTCAAGGCATAGTCAACGGATTGCCGGAATGACAAACGCAACGTATCTGATGTGGCTGTCTGCGCCGTAGTGTTATATACCACTGCAGCAAGGAAGGCTGCAAGGATTAATAGTCTTTTCATGCTACTACTTTTTGTTTTTTATTTTTCTTTCTTGTTTTATACCTGGATAACAACCGGGTTCCCTGTATGGTCAGGATTCCATAAAGAAAATGTTCGAGTAATGCGATTTGCACTTCATGCAGGTTGAATTTTGAGGGTGCGAAGTTAGCCGGATTCAAGCCCATCTGTACCTCTTCCACCCGCAGTTTGGCAATGATCTTAATGTTAATGTCTGAACGATAGAGCCCTTGCTTAATGCCTTTTCTTAAATTCGCTTCTACCGTTCCCAGCAGTCGGTGCTCCCTGAAATTATTAAACTCGTTCCATCCGGCAGGGTGGTATTTCTGAAGATCATAAATAAGGTTAGGGTTCATGCGGGAAAGCATCTCCCCGAGAAAATCCATGGATTGCAGTATTTCATCCAGTGCATCGGTGGAATTGGCCGCAATTTGTTCCATCCGTTCTTCATTCATCCGGCAATCCATCTTGCATAACTCATGCACGATTTGATGCTTATCATCAAAGAACTGGTAAATGGTTTTTTTGGAAATGGCCAGGTGGCGGGCAATGTCATCCATCGTAATGCTTCGAATGCCATAGCTATAGAAAAGTTCCTGGGCGGCCTGCAAGATGCGCGCCCTTGTTCCGTTTACCGTTTTTTTTACCTGGTTATTCATAAATCGGGCGCAAAACTATGGAAACAATTTCTATTTCCAATGTTTCCATTAAAATTTCGATTAGTATAACTATAGTGAAGACTATCCACCTGCTTTATTCGACGAAAGCGGGTAATACATATTTTGAAGCATCTGATTTTCTTAAAGAACCATTCTTAGCCTGCCAGTATTTCAGCTTATGTATCCGGTAAACCCGGTTGGCCGCTTGTTTCCATTTGAATCATACTTGTTTTCTCAGATTACACCACCATAGGGCCGGTACTTCCGGTTCCTGCATGTGAGCTCTGCATGAATGCCCCGCAAAGTAAATGTAGTGTCGGGTTCTGTTCGGAAATGAACTGTTGTTAAATTAAGGTTATGTTTTTCGTGAAATTGTTCCTTTGCTGTTGCTGCATCTCCGGCGTGTCTGTAACCATACAATCCGTATTACAACCGCGTTCAGAAGGAGTCAGGCAAGTCTGGTAACCAAAGAATCTTTGCGTAGTTCAAAGCCCGGGCCAACAGGGCTGATGAGGTTAATGCCGGGTTGTTTGCCGGTTTCTAAACTGCCCAGTTGATCGCTCCAGTTATAAAAATCAGCCCCATTGATGGTAGCCCAACGGATAAGTTCAGGGGTCTTAATGGAGGGATCATGTTGCTGCATGGTGATAAGTTCCTGAAGAACAGACAGCTGATGGTTAGAAGCGTAACTGTCGGTGCCCACACAAATGCGGTCTGTGAAATTTCTAAAAAGTTGAAATGCCGGCAACCTGCTTTCGATGTATAGGTTGGCATTCGGACAAAAACAGAACCAGGCCTCAGGTAATTTTGAAATGATCAGGTCAATATCTGCAGCATCTGTTGTGGTATTATGCACGAAGAGCATTCGCGCATCGGGCGGGAAACCGTTGATTACGGCTTGAATGCTGTTTTTTCCGGCTGGCTTAATTATAGTTTCCGTCAGGTTAAATTGATGGAATAACTTTAAGAAATCGCCCGTTGCCGATCTGAAAAGGTCAGCTTCAGCATCCGATTCCTGATTATGGTAACTGAAGAGACGGGCGTGATCTGTTCTGAAAGAAAAGATTTGCCGGAACAATTCAGGAGAAACACTGTATGGTGCATGAGGGGTAATGGATGCCGAAAGCCCTAAAGCGCATGCTTGCCGGTACAATGAAAGCGATTTTTGAAAGAAGGTTTCTGCCTGCAACGGATCAAAGCCAAAACATTCGATGAATGTATGAAACAGCAATGCGCTGTTTGATTTTAAGTGAAATGAATGGTTATCATTCGAGATATCACCAATAGCCACGATACCCTGCTCTTTCATCTCAACTTCCGCATTCCTGATTGCCTCGTTGATCTCTTCATTTAACAAGTCTTTGTCGGCAGTATGGTTTCGCTGGTTTCTGTATTCAATCAGATTAATGATAAACGGAACGAGTCCGGTATGCTCCGGTATTTTCCCTTTCATATAAGACAATTCGATATGGCAGTGCGCATTAATAAAGCCCGGGCAAAGGACACCCTGGTATCTTTCAATTGAATCATCATTCACATCATGGCTTTTTTCAACTGAAAGAACTGAGCCATGGTCATCTAACACGACTACCCCTTTGGGTATTGGTGTTGAAGTTACCGGAATAACAAGGTCGGCACTGATTTTACGCATGCGGCAAATGTAGGGATGAAGAATGAACTAACAGTACTGAATGAGGGGAGGTTTTTTTGTCAGCCAGCTTCCGGCTTTTGTATTGTTCAGCAGGATTGCGGTTATTTGATGAACAATAAAAGTTCATCCGAAATTCTTTTTAGCTATGAGTACACTTAGCCTTGGCAGGAACGTGTTTGGCAACCCTGATCATAAAGGGCGTACATTAGAACGGGACGAAGCTATGCAGTTGCTCGCTGCCTGGGTAAAAAATGACCGGCTGCAATTGCATATGAAGCAGGTAGCCGCACTGATGAAAGCCTGGGCCGCAGAACAGGAAGCATTAAATGAGCAAGAACAATGGGCATGGGAATTGGCCGGATTGCTGCACGATGCCGATTGGGAGCAGTGGCCTGATGAACATTGCAAACGCATTATTTCGGAATTGGAAAGCAGGCATGTTGACCCTGAAATTATTCATGCTATTGCATCACATGGGCCGCGCTACTTTGGTGTGGAACCGGTTACCAGGATGGATAAGATGTTGTATGCTTTCGATGAATTATCCGGCCTGGTACATGCCTATTCACTCATGCGGCCCAACGGTTATGAATCAATGGAATTGAAAGGGGTAAAGAAAAGATTAAAGGAAAAAAGTTTTGCGGCCAATGTATCGCGCGAAGATATTTCAGATGCCTGCCAACGTGCTGCAGTAAGCGTTGATGAATTGATTGTATTCATCATCCGGCATCAGCCTGTCGTAAGTTAACCGGTAACGGATTCCGTTTTTTGCAGCTGTGAGGCTTTGCTGTTTAGCTAAAGATTTCAGCATTCCTGAAAGGCCGGCGCTTTTAAATACGTCATTCTTACACCATACGCTGAGAATTCGGATTCTTCTGATATTTTTGCGCCCGCCTTGCAAAAGATGAGGCAACATGTATTAATCAAAATTCAGCGCATGAACCTTTTTGAAACCAAATACAAGCATCCTTATACTTATTCTGACAAATACAAAAAGCGTGTTGCGTATTTCAGTATGGAGTTTGCGGTAGACCAGGCATTAAAAACTTATTCAGGTGGGTTGGGTTTCCTGGCTGGCTCGCATATGAAAAGCGCATATGAACTGCAGCAAAATATGATTGGCATTGGAATACTCTGGAAGTATGGGTATTACGATCAGGTGCGTAAGCAGGATCAGTCGATGGATGTGCTTTTTCTTGAAAAAAGTTATTCTTTCCTGGAAGATACAGGCATTCGTTTTACTATTGAAATCAACAGTCATCCTGTATGGGTTACCGCGAAGTACCTGGCGCCTCATTACTTTCATACTGTGCCGATGTTTTTTCTGACTACCGATATTCCGGAGAATGATTACCTCGCACAATCCATCAGTCATCGTTTATACGATTCAGACCTTGCAGCAAAAGTGGCGCAATATGTTCTGCTGGGTATTGGCGGCGCCAAACTGTTGGATTACCTCGGCTACCTGGCAGATGTGGTGCACCTGAATGAAGCTCATGGTTTTTCCGCTGCCTTCTATATGTACCAGAAATATAAGAGTCTCGATGAAGTGAAAAAGCGCCTTGTATTTACAACGCACACGCCGGAAGAAGCTGGTAATGAAAAACACGACATCTTCCTGCTGCAAAAGCTGGGTTATTTCTGTGGCTTGTCGCTGGAAGAGGCGCGGAAGCTTACAAAAGTTACGGGCGATGTCTTTGATCATTCACTTTGTGCCCTTCGGTTTGCCCGCCTGGCAAATGGTGTTTCACAACTGCATGGCAGGGTTTCGCGGGAAATGTGGTCGAAATACAGTGACATCTGCCCGATTACCGCTA
This sequence comes from uncultured Bifidobacteriaceae bacterium, assembly GCA_964524035.1. GTDB lineage: Bacteria > Bacteroidota > Bacteroidia > Chitinophagales > UBA10324 > JACCZZ01. Next base: position 17,464 of record CAZGBP010000004.1, on the reverse strand, counting down.
TTACCAATTCGCAAAATGGCCGTTACTGGATGGATACGATCATGTATGAATACATGAGCAGAAACCGTTACAAGTATTTAGTGCAGCGTAAGAAATACCTCAAGGGGAAATTGTTTGAAACCATAGCAGATCAGACAGGCAAAATTTTTGATCCGGATGTGCTGACCATTGTGTGGGCGCGCCGGTTCGCCGGTTATAAAAGGCCGGATCTCATCTCGCAGGATATTGACCGTTTTGATAACCTGATGTCAAGAACAGATCAACCCGTTCAGATTGTTTGGGCAGGAAAACCTTACCCGATGGATTATGGTGCCATTTCCACCTTTAACAGCCTGGTGCATCTTTCAAAAAAATACAAGCACATGGCCGTGCTGGTTGGGCATGAATTACACCTGTCCCGGAAACTGAAAGCAGGAGCCGATATCTGGCTGAATACACCTCGTGTGCCACGAGAAGCCTCCGGTACATCAGGCATGACGGCAGCGATGAACGGCACCATCAATTTCTCTACCGATGACGGATGGATACCTGAATTCGCCACCAAGGAAAATTGTTTCCTTATTCCATTAGCGGATCAGCATGCACCGGTTGCTGTGCAGGATGCACAGGACCTGCAACAGCTGTATCACATACTGGAGCATACTATTATTCCGATGTATTATAAGCGCCCCTCAGCCTGGATTAAAATGATGAAACAAAGCATGAAAAGTGTATTGCCTTTTTTCGAATCGAATCGCATGGCCGATGAATATTATTCGGAGCTTTACAACGGGTAGTTTGCTGTTTTTTTAACCGGAGCCGGACGATACTGCAAAGTAGTCCGGCTCTTGTTTTGTATATTTGGGTGTGTTGAAGAATGAACTGCTTTTTAAATGACCATGGATATGAAGCATGTTGTGCTGAGACTTTTATTTTTAGTGCCGGTTGCCGGCCTGGTGCCTTTGCAACAGAGTTGTAATGAAAAAGCCGGTGCGAAGGTACATACAGAACCGTTTGCTGCATTGGCGGAGCCTCATTCATTAACTGACGAATTCAAGCAATACTGGTATAATGGCAAGGCTGAATTATGTTCATATGAATTAAAGCAGGCGCGATATGGCGAGATTCATGAAGGAAGCGCTGTGACTATTTTTGTTACGGAAGATTTTTCCAAATCGAAGCAGGTAAAACTGGATAACCCGCAGGCAGCCGGAAACGATAGGTTGCCGGTGCTGAAGCTGAACCTGATCAAGAAATTCAATACCGGCATCTATCCTTATTCTTTGATGATGTCGGTTTTTTCTCCTGTTGATATTGATCATTATCCCGATGCAGAAAAAGTGACTGCCAATGTGCAGGAGTGGTGTGGCATCTCCTTCCTGCAATTGAACAAGCGTGGAAACAAATTCGATGTAAGGTCCTATTCTTATTTTGAAAAGGAAGGGGATCAGTCATCGACCTTTGAATCCTGCATACCGGAAGATCAGTTATGGAACCTGATTCGTTTGGCACCGGACCGTTTGCCGGTAGGTAAACAGCAACTCTTGCCTGGCAGCCTCTATACACGCTTAACGCATTTGCCATTAAGTGTTCAAACAGCCGTACTATCCCTTCAGCAGGAAGGGACAACTTCTGTCTACACCATAGATTATTCCACACAAAAACACACGATAGTAATCCGCTTCGAAAAAGCTTTTCCGCATAAAATCCTGGGATGGGAAGAAACCTTTCCCGGATTTGATGGAAAGCTGCTGACCACGACGGCCACACTTAATAAAACATTGATGAGTGACTACTGGGCGCATCATAATAATTCCGATCGGGTTATGCGGGAACAGCTGGGGCTTTCCCCTGACCTGTAACAGCAGTATATCAAAAAATTGATCCCCGAAAATCGAAAGTTTGATTTTCGATTTTCGGGGATCAATTTATCCTTTGAGTTTGGGAAGATATCGGGAAAGAAATATTTCAAGCCCAACCACGCGGATGTTTTTTGTCAGCGAATAGTCTTCCGGTGTGGGTATCAGTATGAAGTTGTTCCTGCTTTTCAGATCATGAATGCTTTCGTAAAATCCTTTGCCGGCCGATGGGCTTGCCGAATATTTTACTTCCACACAGGCTACTGCCTTCAATCCTTTCACCAATACCAGGTCGCATTCACTGCCATCGTGCGTGCGGTAATAATAAGATCGCAATGCAGGAGGTTTCAGGCGGTCAACCTGCTCAATCACAAATCCCTCCCAGGAATTTCCGATGGCAGGATGTGCCCGCAGCAGATGCATAGAATGGATATCGAGCAAGGCATGCAGCAAGCCTGTGTCGCGCAGATAGACCTTAGGTGCTTTCACCAGCCGCTTTTTGGTATTGATAAATAAGGGAGGTAAACGGTGGAGCATGAAAGCGCTTTCAAGGTAATCGAGATACCGGTTGACGGTGGGAGCTGAAACGTCGAGTCCGCGGGCAAAGGTCTGTGCATTCCAGATACTGCCATGGAAATGAGCCAGCATCTGCCACAGGCGATACATCAGCTGCGTAAAAAAGCTCACACCAAATAATTGGTTGAGGTCGCGTTCCACATAGGTGCGAATGAAATGTTGCAACCAGTCGAAGCACTTTGGATCAGTGCCTGCGAGAAAGGCATGGGGAAAACCGCCGCGAAGCCATAACTTCTGAAGTTTGTTTTTTGCATCCGTAACTTCCGGAAGATTGAACGGCGTAACTTCAATGAAAGCAATTCTTCCAGCCAGGCTTTCCGAAACATCTTTGATCATCTCCGGTGAAGCGGAACCCAACAACAGGTAACGACCGGCATTTCTTTTTTTATCAACCAGATAACGAAGCAACGGGAATAGCTGCGGCATGCGCTGCACTTCATCAAAAATCACACACTGATCAGGGTAATCTTCCAGGAAGACCTGCGGGTCGCTGAGTTTTTTTACATCAGCGGGGTTTTCCAGATCGAGATAGACTGCATCTTTCTTCAGCGTATTGCTGTACTGCCGTGCGAGTGTGGTTTTACCAACCTGGCGCGGACCCACCACGGCCACTACCGGGAATTGCTTCATTAGTTTTTGTAACTGGTTGTAGATAAGCCGTGGAATCATGAGTCAAAGATAGAAAAAAGATCCCCGAAAATCGAAAGTTTGATTTTCGATTTTCGGGGATAATCAAAAAATAAAAAAATGTAATTAGATCAATGCACTCAAGTGAAATCGCATCACTTTATCAAATCCTTTGCTTTTACCGTAACCACTTTTCCGTCACGGCTGATCACTACCTCACCATCACGCGCAGCTACGCGTTCGTACAATTGACGAACGGCTTCACGAATTCCTTCCAGGATTTTTTCGCTGAGAATTCTGTCTTCAGATTTTGCGTGTTCTTCCATACTGAGATGCTAATTCAGGCCATAATTCAGGTAAATCAATTACTTCAGGTTTATTAGCCCTTCCACTTGCCACTAATTCAGGCTCATCAAAGGAGTTATCATAAAAATCCCATTTGTCAGATATATTCATAAAACGGCTAAAAAAATTTGCTAAGCCACGATTATATCTGCGTGCTATAACTTCCTGAGGGATGTTGTGTCCTCCTACAGATACTCTTCTTGCAACCCTTCCCTTTGCTAAATCAATTGAATTCAAATAGAAGAACAGAAGATGAATTGAATAGCCGTGATTTTTTGCAAACGTGATCAGTGATTGATAAGATAAGATTGAAAGAGTGGTTTCAAAAGCGAAAGTGTCTCCAAAGGAAATCAAATGATAAATCCTGTTGAGCATTATTCTGCCAGCTTCAAATGAAACCGTTTCTGGTTGGAATGGTGAAAGGCCTTTAGCAATTTCATCTGCATTCACAAACTCACGACAGTTGTGAATCTCAGGGAGAATAGTGATGGAGGCAGTTGTTTTTCCTGCTTCATTGGGATCTTTCTATAATGTAAAGTTGTGACCTGGGTTTTTACATATTCCTTCTGTACTGCCCACCCACTTCAAACAAAGCATTCGTAATCTGTCCCAACGAACAGTACTTCGTTGCTTCCATTAATGAGTCAAACATATTTTTATTCTGAATGGCAATGGTTTGCAGTTTGGATAAAAGCCCTGGTGTGATGTCGCTATAGGTAGTATGCAATTCTTTCAGCATGCTGATCTGGTATTCTTTTTCTTCCGTTGTTGCACGGATCACTTCAGAAGGAATGATCGTAGGTGATCCTTTCGAACTCAGGAACGTGTTTACACCAATTATGGGATAATCTCCGTTGTGTTTCAGTGTTTCATAATACATGCTTTCTTCCTGGATTTTACCGCGCTGGTACATCGTTTCCATGGCACCCAACACGCCACCTCGTTCCGTAATCCGGTCAAACTCTGCAAGCACGGCCTCTTCTACTAAGTCGGTTAATTCTTCCGTAATAAAAGATCCCTGCATGGGATTTTCATTTTTCGCCAGCCCCAGTTCACGGTTGATGATTAACTGAATGGCCATCGCTCTTCGCACACTACCTTCTGTTGGAGTGGTGATGGCTTCATCATACGCATTGGTATGAAGTGAATTGCAGTTATCATAGATAGCATACAGTGCCTGTAATGTAGTACGGATGTCGTTGAAATCAATTTCCTGTGCATGCAATGAACGGCCGCTGGTTTGAATGTGATACTTCAGCATCTGCGAACGTTCATTGGCACCGTACTTCAGTTTCATCGCCTTGGCCCAGATTCTTCTGGCTACTCTTCCGATCACCGCATATTCCGGATCAATGCCATTGCTGAAGAAGAAGGAAAGGTTTGGTGCGAAGTCGTCGATGTTCATACCGCGGCTTAAATAGTATTCCACATAGGTAAATCCGTTCGCCAGCGTGAAAGCCAGTTGTGTAATCGGGTTTGCTCCCGCTTCGGCAATGTGATAACCGGAAATGGAAACACTGTAGAAGTTGCGGACTTTATGTTTGATAAAATAATCCTGCACATCACCCATCAGCCGCAGGGAAAACTCGGTAGAAAAGATACAGGTATTCTGCGCCTGGTCTTCTTTCAGGATATCGGCCTGCACAGTTCCGCGAACCTGGTGGAGGGTATGCTCTTTTATTTTTTTATAGACATCCGCGTCGAGCACCTGGTCACCGGAAACACCCAGTAACAATAAGCCCAGCCCATTATTTCCTTCCGGCAAAGTACCCTGGTACTGTGGACGGATGGTGTTTTTGCGTTTATAAATCTCCGCAATTTTCTCATTTACGATTTCAGTAAGGCCATGTTCCCTGATGTATAATTCACATTGCTGGTCAATAGCTGCATTCATAAAGAATCCGGTGATAATAGCTGCAGGCCCGTTGATGGTCATCGACACTGACGTTTTTGGATCGGCCAGGTTAAAACCGCTGTATAGTTTCTTCGCATCATCGAGGCAGCAAATGGAAACACCGCTGTTGCCAATCTTGCCATAGATATCGGGCCGGTATTCCGGATCCTGTCCATAAAGCGTAACAGAATCAAATGCAGTAGATAATCTTTTTGCAGGAAGGCCGAGCGAAACATAGTGAAAACGCTTATTGGTTCTTTCCGGACCGCCTTCACCTGCAAACATGCGTGTTGGATCTTCTCCTTCGCGTTTAAAAGGGTAGATGCCTGCTGTAAATGGAAATTCTCCAGGAAAATTTTCTTTCAACGTCCATTTCAGAATTTCTCCCCAGGCTTCAAATTTAGGAGTGGCTACTTTGGCTACCTGCGTATGAGCGAGCGATTCGGTATGTGTCTTCACTTTGATATCCTTGCCACGGACTTTATAGACATAAAATTCATCACGGTAGTTTTTACATTTTTCTTCCCATTGCTCCAATAATTTCCGGTTCGGGCCATCGAGCAATAACTCCAGGTTGGAATAGTGTGCATTTAAGTGGGCGAGGGCCGTTGTTTTTGAAGCAGCGTCTTTTGTTTCGCTTTCAAACATCTTTCTCGTGGTACTTAATGCAAATAACTTCTGCGCTACCTCACTTTGCCTCATTACCCATTGATCGTACTTTCTGTTGTTTTCGGCAATCTCGCTCAGGTAACGGGTGCGTGCCGGCGGGATGATGTAAATTTTTTCACTCATCTCCCTGGTGATGTCCAGGTGTGGTTTCAGTGCAGCACCCGTCTTCTCCGATATTTTATCCATCACCGATTTATACAAACGATTCATGCCGGGATCGTTGAACTGGGAGGCAATGGTTCCGAAAACGGGGATGTCTTCATCATTCGTATCCCAAAGCTGGTGGTTGCGTTTATATTGTTTTTTCACATCGCGCAAAGCATCCAGGGCACCCCGCTTGTCAAATTTGTTAAGCGCAATAATATCAGCGAAATCAAGCATGTCGATTTTTTCCAGTTGGGAAGCTGCACCGTATTCAGGTGTCATCACATACAGGCTGAGATCGCTGTGTTCGATAATTTCCGTATCACTTTGTCCGATGCCGGAAGTTTCCAGTATGATCAGGTCGAATTTTGCAGCTTTTACAATGTCAATGGCTTCTTTCACATATTTGCTCAGCGCAAGGTTGGATTGTCTTGTAGCCAGTGAGCGCATAAACACTCTCTTGTTGCGGATCGAATTCATCCTGATACGATCGCCCAGCAAAGCGCCCCCTGTTTTGCGTTTTGACGGATCAACGGAAATGATGGCTATTGTTTTGCCTTCACCCCCATCTGCACTGCTCTTAAAATCAATCAGGAATCTGCGCACCAGTTCATCTACCAGCGAAGATTTACCGGCACCTCCCGTACCAGTGATTCCCAATACCGGCGTTTTAACTTGTTTTGATATCTGATGGATTTCTTCCAACAGGTTTTTTGACTGTTCAGGAAAATTTTCAGCTCCTGAGATCAGGGTGGCAATGGCATGTGGGTTCCTGTTTTTCAATTCTTTCACTTCACCATTCAAATGCATACCGGTAGGAAAGTCGCATTGCTGCAACATATCATTAATCATTCCCTGAAGGCCCATAGCCCGGCCATCATCAGGTGAATAAATTCTCGCAATGCCATATTGCTGCAATTCTTCAATTTCCACGGGAAGAATTACACCACCACCCCCGCCAAAGATCCTTATATGCGAGCAGCCTTTTTCTTTTAGCAGGTCAAACATATATTTGAAGTATTCCATGTGGCCCCCCTGGTAACTGGTCATGGCAATGGCCTGGGCATCTTCCTGTATAGCACAGTCTACCACTTCCTGCACACTCCTGTCATGGCCAAGATGTATCACTTCCGCACCACTGGCTTGTATTATGCGACGCATGATATTGATGGCGGCATCATGCCCGTCAAACAGAGATGCAGCGGTTACCACACGTATTTTATTCTTTGGCTTGTAAGGAGCAATTGGATTCATACAGTTGGATGACTTTGAGCAGGACGGTAAAATTACAAATTGACAGATGGAAATGGTAATGGGTAGTTGAAAATGCCGGCCAGCTTCGCAAATGCACTTGCATTTAGCGCGATGCTTTTTGCTGTTGGTTTCATGGATAAATAGCTGCTGATGTTGCTTGAAATGAAAATTTCATGCAGATTGCAGCAAGATCGCTATGATACGTTCCTCCGGCAGTAACCGTTTTTCGCTATACACTCTTTTCTTTGTTTGTGTGTTTTTGGTGGTCGCCGCTTTTCTTTATCCTAAATGGAACATCGGTGAGACAGAAGCAACCATAAGCTGGGATGTGATGGGTTATTACCTATACCTGCCTTCTTTCTTTTACGATGATATCAGCAAGTTGCATCAGTTGCCTTACATTCTCGATACGTATCATCCGGTGTATGGCTTCGGCAATGCCTTCCAGTTACCCAATGGCAACTACCTGATGAAGTATTCCATGGGGATGTCATTGATGTATCTCCCTTTCTTCGGACTGGCGCATCTCTGGGCGCAGGTTTCCGGTTATGCGGCCGATGGATTTTCTTATCCGTATCAGGTTATGATTTCATTCGGGAGTATCCTGGTATCCTGGATTGGATTATGGTTTACAAGAAAAAATCTGCTCAGGTTTTTTGATGATCGCATTGTTGCTGTTGTTTTACTGGTGCTGGTACTGGCAACCAATTATTTCAACTATGTTTCTTTTGGAGGCGCGATGACGCATAATTACCTGTTTACGATATATGCTGTGGTGATTTGGCTGACGATGAAATGGTATGAGAAGCCAACGGTATTGCGTAGCCTGCTTATCGGTGCTTTGTGCGGATTGGCCACTGTTACCCGTCCAACAGAAATCATCATCCTGCTGATTCCCTTTTTTTGGGGAATGGATGCGGGCAGTGGATTGAAGGACCGGCTGCATTTTCTCCACAAACAACTATGGAAGTTATTGCTGGCTGCTGTAGCATTTGCCCTATTGATACTGCCTCAATTAATTTATTGGAAAGCGGTTTCAGGGGATTGGGTGTATTATAGCTATCAGGAACAGGGCTTTAGCTGGACAAGCCCGCATTTATATGAAGGCATTTTTACTTTCCGTAACGGATGGCTCATTTACACACCGGTGATGGCATTGGCACTGATCGGTTTCATCTGGCTGTATAAAAATCATAAGGAAATTTTTGCGACATGCTTTCTTTTTTCAATAATCAACATATATATCGTCTACTCATGGGATATCTGGTGGTATGGCGGTAGTTTTGGTTCAAGGGCTATGATACAATCGTATGCCATACTGATTTTTCCAATGGCTGCATTTTTTGAATTTGCAATCGTACAAAAACTGTTGCGCCCCGTGGTGGTACTTGTTGTGCTGTTTTGTTGCTGGCTGAACCTGATTCAAACCTATCAATGTCATGCAAAGGGAATTTTTGAAGCGGAGAATATGACGCGCGCCTATTACTGGCGGATTTTTGGAAAAACTTCCATTGAACCTTCAGATAAAAAGATGCTGGACAGCAAGGAAGAAATGCCCGCAGCACTGATAGATAAGCTTCAAGTAATTTATGAAATAAAATCGCCGGAGTTTGACCGAATTCATGAATTGAATAGTCCTGCTGATGGCCTGCTGATCAAACTAAACGACAGTATCCAGGAATCGGTACCCTATTATATACCGGTTGAAGCAGGGAAGGAACTGTGGATTCGTGTTTCAGCCAGTGTTTTTTTTCCTGATAAGGAATGGAATACCTGGTTAATGACCCAGTTTAATCTAAAGCTGTTGGCCGATAAGAAAGAAGTTTGGAATAACATGATGCGCATTCAGCGGAATACAGAGCAAGGCAAATGGCAAACCGTAACTGTTGATATACATTGCCGCCCATCACATAAGGCCGATACACTGCAGATTTCTTTCTGGAATGTGGACAGCGACAAAACAATTTATATTGATGATTTGAAAGTGAAGGTGGCTGCGATTCACTGAATCTTACGTAAGCCTGGAAATTCGTTATAGTATGTGCCGCTAGTTACCGGTGATCAGTTTTTGAATACTGGTAGTGCCGTCGATGGTAATGGCCAGCAGATAGACACCGGGCGAAAGCTGTTCGCCATCAAATGCGAACTGGTAATCACCCGCAGATTGCCTGTTATTATAGAGTTGCCTGATCCATTGTCCGTAAGCATTGTATAAGTTAATCGATACATCACCAGGTGCATGAACCTCATAGCTGATGGTGATGAAGCGTTCAAACGGATTGGGATACACTGCAAATGAAGAAGCAGGTGTTACGGCATCAACAGTTGTTGTCGTATTCACTTCAAAAGCCGGCAATTCAATATAATCGAGCCATGCCGCATCTTCACCATCGTTAAAATAGCCGTCTTTCATATAAACCCATTTGAAAGAATGTTCGCCGCTATCTACCTGGTAAGATGATTTTGTCCATCCGGATTCTCCCGACCATTGGTTTTTTAGTTCTCCGTCAATATAGAATTTCAGAAAATCATAGTTCGCTTCAGAGGAAACTTTATGGACAAAGGAAAGGTCATCCTCAAACTGCACATCTGCTACTATTTCAAGTATGGATGACTCATTATTTCCGATGTCTCCCGACCTGCTGCAATAAGTGCCCTCCCAGGCATTTTCAGTTGTAGTGAACCAGTTTGCGGTTCCGCTTTGCTGCCAGTTATAGCTTGCAAAATCATTGCTTTCAAAGTCTTCAATAGCCGGGCTAATTGCTGTCTTAAAATCAAGTGTGCTTTGATACGCACCTGCCTGCAGGGAACAACTAAACGGAACATCAATACCATAGGTAGCATCAGGTGCTACCATAACTTCGAAGGTAGCCAGCATATTTTCGCCGGTAAGCAGGTTACCAACAGCAGCAACAGGATCATCAATACTGATGAATGCGCTGCTTTCCGACAAGGTGGCAATTGCATCAGAAATATTGCTGTGTCCCTGATTCACCAGGCTCATAGTGATCGTTGCGGTTTCAGACGGATCAAGGAACCCGTTGCCATTGCCACCCGTGGCATCATCGATTTCAAAAGCGGTAACCGCAAGTGACGGTGCATGCAGCAGTAGCGGGAACGGCATATTCCAGGTATTGCCTGCATTGTCAGTCACCATGCAATTAAACAAGGCAGTATGCTCATCCGGCACGTTATCTGCGATGGTTAATGCAAAGGCATTTTGAAGAGTGGCAGCATCATTACTGGCAATGGCGGGATGGGTTGCGGTACCATCGGTAATGGAGATATAAGCATCAGTTGTGGAAATGGTTGCCGTGATGCCTGCAGCATCCGATAACCCGGAATTTTGAAGGGTGATATCCAACAGCAGGTTCTCGTTAAAATCAGCAAGCCCATTACCGTTACCGCCGGTATCATTAATGGAAAGGCCGGTATTGAATATAAAAGCCCCGGCCGGTTGAAGCGCCGGAATATGGTTAATGTATGGTGACTTATTGTATCCGGTTATGGTTATTATCAGGGTATCCTGAACAGTAAGCGGTGCAAAATTAAGTTCAGCAAGGCCTGCTGTAACGGTTGCCGTACTGATAATGGTGCCATTTACGGAAAGGCAAGCCAATGCATTTTCCGCATCGCAATCTACCGTGAACTGGGTGGTGCCTAACTCTATGGTTGGTGCATGCGTAGCATTAACGGGTGTGGGCAGGGCTGTTCGAATTTCCAGTGAAGGATCACCGAAAAGGGTCCACGTGTCAGTCATGTTATAACCTGTAGTTCCATACGCATCATTCATGCTGAAACAGCCGTTTATAGACAAGCCGCCAAAAGTGCGTTTAATATTTTCAGGATAGCTTTCTGTAAGAATCAAATTTATTTCATCCTGTGCTTCCATCGGTTCAGCCCAGCTCTGCAGTATGGTAGACATAAAGGAGGCCACTGTTCCGGCCGGTTCTCCATTGTGGTTACTGCGCGCTAAAGCTTCTGCAAGGCAGGTAGTGCCGTTAAATTGACCAACGCTGCATCCAACGACCCATACAAACGGCCATTTGGCGGTGTTAACCAGGTTGTTTGCATCAATAATGCTGAAATCAGTCGTACTCAGGCTGCTTCCGCTGCCATGGCCTGTATAGGAAACAAGTCCGGTTCCGGTATTGATCAAGGTGGAAAGATCATTTGCGACAGGATCGCCCGGCGCATCAGCATTACCATGTGTGCCATCAAATAATTCTGCAACATCAGTATAATTATAAGCAAGCAATTGTTCCCTGATCAGGTCCTGGTGTTCAAAGTCGGCTTCGCCTTCATCCCCGATGCCTGCCCCTTCATTGGAAGCAATGCAAACACCATTTGAGAAATAGCCGTCAGCCGGTGGATTTTTTTCATACGCGATAGTTTTGCTCACCTGGTAGATCACGTCCGACTCGGTTTCAGCGGAAAATCGCCCGACAAAAATCTCCTGGTAATGGTCTTCACCAAGAATGTAGCCATAGTCGTTGTCAGCATCTCCGGCTCCGGTGCTGCCTGCAGCAACTTGCGCAGCATCACCTACGAGTAACAGGTAGGTCAGTCCATTGGTATTGTAATAGGAGGCAACATAATTTTTGATGGAGGTCTTATCATTTCCAATGGCCGCCACATCCACCATTTCAGTCCGTATACCTTTTTGATTCTTCCATGCAACCAATGGTTGCATGGCATTCATGAAAGGGCCATGACTGATGATGAGGAAGTTACCTTCTTCCTGCAGTTGTTCGTAACGGGTATCAGTTTCAAAATTGATAAAGCGTTTCCGGTAGAGTTCGTTAAATACGGAAGGAGTCCTGATTTCCGCTTTGGGGTTTCTATGCAGCACATTGGTAGCCGCCTGATTGCTTGCTGATACTGAAACGACTACCGTTGAAAATACGCGCAGTCTTTTTGTTACAGGATTGTATTGTATTGGATAGATGATTACGGTTTGTGCACGATAATCACGAAGAATATATGGTTCGCGCAATGAGGCAATTTGTTTTGGAAAGAAATTATTTTCCTCATAGGTATCGCCATAGGCGTAAGGGATGGTAGCCGGATCCACATCCCGCATCAGCGACCCTTTGGAAGGAGCTATCGATATATTTTCATAATCTGTATAATGCGAGGAAATAACGTTGACTTCCATATGCTTATCATCGGGAATGATGATGCCTGCGGTCAGCTTCGGCAGATCCGGAAAACCTTTTTGCAGTATCGGAGTGCCCTGGTCAATGCTGAGGATAAGCGACTCACCCAAAGTGGTGTTTATCGCGGTTGCACGAATGCCTCCCGTTTCAAACTTAAGTGTTGTCTGGCCTGCATCATTTGCAATAAGTGTAACGGAAGAATGTGCCGGGGCTGAAAACTGTGCATTGGCAGTAACAGTACACAAGATAAGTGCAGGAAGGCAAAGGAAGCAAAGTAATCTCCATGTAAATGTGCTAACCATCATGTTGCATTTGCAGTTGAACGCGGGAAACCAGCAGGTGAGCAAATCTAAATCAATTCTTGAAATTGAAAGGCAAAGGGATATTCCGGGTGTACGACAATTCGTTCATCTTGTGAAGCAATGGTTGTTGGGTCAAATTGCAAAATGGTTAAATGGTTAAATTACTGCGGCGAAGCCGATCACTTGCTTTGCTTTACTCATTTAACTAGAATGTCTCAATAATCTACATCCAATTTGTCGTACACCTGATATTCCGGTGTGGCAGCCAGGCAGCTAAAACCAATTCCGGGAAGGTGAGGGTTAGTCTCCTGCATTCAGATCTGAAAATGAGAAGTAATTTAAGAAGAGGTTAGTTCAAAGCATCGCCACGCAGTTCCCTGAATCGTTTCCGGGCTTCAACTACATAGATGCTGCCTTTATACTTCAGCAGGATGTCTTTATACAATTCCATAGCCTTTTCTTTGTTATTGAGATACTTCTCATACAATTCAGCCAGTTGAAAAAGCGCATCATCGGCAAGCAGATCTGTCGAGTAATCTTTGTCGACCTGTTCGAAAATGGAGGCGGCTTCCGGATAATTCTGAGTAGCCAGATAAACTCTTCCTTTGGCAAACAGTACATCATCGGCAAGCGAATTTTTTGGAAATGCTGCAGTAATGGAATCTAAAGTCTGGATAGCTCCTTCAAACTTGTTCTGGAAGATCAACAGGTCGGCACGGGAATACATTTCCATCGGTATGGTTGAAGTATCCAGCCCCATATTGTCTGTCATAAAAACAGACAAAGCGAGCGCATCATTGGCTACCAATTCAGAGGTAGAACCTTTCAGTACATCCAGTTGCGCCTGCGACCATGGAAAGTCGCCCATGTAGAAGCTCAGGCGGGCATTTTTAAACCGTGCCTCTTCACCCAATTCATCTTCCTTAAATGCTTTGTCAACCTGTGAATAAAGCAGGGTAGCTTCCCATACTTCATTTTTTATCAGGTAGTAATCACCCAGGTCCATTTTCAGATAACCGGTTAATTTTTTTTCATTCGTCGGAATACCCACTGCTTCCTGCGCGATGCTGATAGCCTTGTCAATATGGTGAAGGTATTTAGCTTCTAAATTGGCATAATCACGGAGGGTCACAAGGGTTTGTGCACTTTTTCCAAATTCCTCAAAAAAAGTTTCATAGTTGCGTTCCAGCCGGGTCAGTTCCTCAGGAGTGTAAGTGTGTTGAACGGTAAGTTTTATTTTTTCCGTGGTTAGTTCGCTGGTACGCGCCGGCAGGTAGAGAAAACTGTTTTGACCTTTCTCCGTGATGATATAACGGTAAGCAGAGAGTGCTGCATCATAATTGCCTTCATCAAAAGCCGATTGTGCAAACTGGAATATTCGCTGTCCTTCTTCCTTGTTGCGTTTGTCCAGCGCCTTCACCTGTTGAAAGGCTGAGGCAAAGTCCTTTTTTTGAATGAAATACCAGATCAGCATCTCAGCAAATACTTCATTATCCGTTTTTTTCTGAATGCGGCGATACAATTCAGATTGCAGTTGCCGTGCATAATCTGCCGATTCTATTAAGGGTTGCAACTGCCCTTCCACTTCATCCGCCATTGACGGGTTATAGTCCACTATATTGAGGTAGCAGTCGATGACGTTGGGCACATCATTATTTTTTCTGTAAAGCGAAGCCAGTTCGGATAGGAATAAATCAGAGTTTTCTGCATTGAATATTTTTCGTGCACGCTGGTAACATTGAATAGCATAATCGTTTAAAGCCGCGCTTTGAAATTTGTAGGCGAGGCGGTTTATTGCAGGCATATCCGGAACAATCAGCCTGATAGCCTCATCATACTGATCATAAGCGGCTTTATCATCATCCTGCAGGTGATATATATTACCCAAATCAACATAGTATGTAAGATCACCGGGGAATTTCTTGATCTGCTTCCGGATTGTTTTTTCCGCCTCATCATATTGTTTTAAGGAGATCAGGCTCTGAATATAGTTCTGGTAAAAAAGAGTATTGGACGGGGCTTTGCTAAAAAGCTTTTCATACATCACGGCTGACTTGTCAAACTCACCCTTTTTAAAATATTCAAGGGCAAGTTGCACATCCTGTTGGGTTTGTGAAAATGCCAGCACGGGAGCCAGGACCAACAAAAGCAGGAAACTACGTTTTTTCATAAACCCAAATACATTTATTGAATTCGGCACAGTTTAAAATTACATCAAACTTTGCCAATTGATTAGTGAGCCTATTTGCGGGGTGAACGACAATTCGTTCTTCTTGTCAAGCAAAGGTTGGTGGGTTAAATGGTTAAATTGCTCCGGCGTAGCCGATCACTTGCTCATTCCTTCATGCCCTCTTAAAAGCAACCATCTAAAAATAACAATACCGGCTATGGCTCCAAGGGCATTGGCAATCATGTCCATCCATTCAAACCTGCGGTATTGCGTAAGTATGGGCTGTAATGCTTCCACGGCTATACCCAATCCCGCAGAAAACGCTAAGGTGCCGCAGAAGATTGCATACCGGTGCTTTTGGAAATTTTGTTGCCGGAATAAGCTGCGCACCAACAGAAAGCTCAACACCAGATACATGGTAAAATGCACGGCCTTATCCAGATATAATTTTTGAAAAAGGGATGGTTGAGGCCAGTCTTTCAGCGGGGCAAACGACAAATAAAGTATCAGACACATCCAAAGCAGGAAGACCCAGAAATGTTTTAATGATTGCATAGAGGTAGTGGCTGCAGGCAGTTGAAGGGATAAATAATTTAGCAGGATCGTAACCTTGCGGAAATAAAAATTGACCCACCTGCTATAGTGCTTCCTGCAGGCAATACATTCAGTCAATTAGTGGTTCTTAAACACCAAACTACTGACCAATTAATTGCCTGTAAGCTGCTGCATCCATCAATTCATTCAACTCGGCGGCGTTTCCTATACTGATCTTAACCATCCAGCCTTCGCCATAAGGGTCTTTGTTAACGGTCTCCGGCTGATCATTCAGTGCGTGGTTAACCTGCAATATTTTGCCGCTTACCGGCAAGAACAGGTCTGATACCGTCTTGACGGCTTCCACCGTTCCAAATACTTCATCTTTTGCCAGCGACTTGCCTTCCGTCCCAATATCTACATAAACAATATCACCCAATTCACCTTGTGCAAATTCCGTGATGCCTACATAACCTTCATTGCCTTCAACTCTAACCCATTCATGGTCTTTGGTATACTTTAAATTGTCCGGGAAATTCATGTCGCTGTTTTTTTTCGGCTGTAAAGGAACTTTAAAAAAGGTAAATAGGCAACTGCCGCCCGTAAAAATCTATTCAGTATGTTTTGCCTCACCCATAGCTGGATGTGCTGTTTTCTTTCCGTTTGCGCGTTTCAGTACCATGCGCAATATGCTCATCATGATGAACCCTGAACCCAATCCGATCAATATACCGGCAGAAAGATCATTATAGTAATATCCGGTAGCCGTACCAATAAAGAAGCAAATCATCAATACAAATGCCGGTATTGCCTTTCTATAATTCTTCTTTTCTGACATACCGTAAAAGTAGCGGAAAGAAATTTTCTGTCTGATAAAATCGCCGCCGTCCAACTAAGGGCTGGTATTTACACCGTAACACCTTCCTGAGATCTTCTCCGCTTTTCAGAAGCCATTGAGCTATTTAATCATTAAATCATCTTATCCATAACCTTTCCCAATTCATACATTTGACCCATACAAAACCGATCCTATGAAACTAAAAATTTTCCAGGTTGATGCCTTTACTGATCATTTATTCGGCGGCAACCCTGCCGCTGTTTGCCCGCTCCAGGAATGGTTGCCTGCGGAAACAATGCAGAAAATCGCCATGGAAAATAATTTGTCGGAAACGGCATTTTTTGTTCCTGTTAAAGAGGGCTTTGAGTTGAAATGGTTCACACCGGTTACGGAAGTCCGGCTTTGCGGTCATGCTACACTGGCTGCAGGCCATGTACTGTTTCATCATCTTGGTTATCAGCCGGCAGCTATCAGCTTCCATTCGAAAAGTGGATTGCTTGGAGTAGAAAAAGATGGGCAATGGATAACCCTGGATTTTCCTGCCGATTCGCTGAATCCGGTAGCAGTTCCCGAGCTGCTACATAAAGGCCTGACCATTGAACCTGTTGAGGTTTGGAAGGGATTTGAGAATTACCTGGTGGTATTGAAAAGTGAAGAAGAGGTGATTGAACTGAAACCGGATTTTCACTTGCTCCGCCAGTTGGATTCGTTAGGGGTAATTGTTACTGCGCGGGGACGGGATGTCGATTTCATCTCCCGTTTTTTTGCACCCGGTGCCGGCATAGACGAAGACCCTGTAACAGGATCTGCACATACCTCCTTAACACCCTACTGGGCAGCACTGATGAATAAAACTGAATTCACGGCACGGCAGGTATCTGGCAGGGGAGGGTATCTGAAATGCAAACTCCTTGGTGATAGGGTTGCAATCAGCGGAAAGGCGGTAACCTTTTTGGAAGGGGAAATTACGCTTTAATGATTGCCGGTTTTTTATGTGCAGTACGAAACAGGCCTTTGTGCGGTGATGTTTCCGAAATAGTTGCAATTACATCTTGTGTAATGCGAATACAGCATTGCAAGTGATCGATTTCCCGCACCAAGTTAACCAGTTAAC